>JBDTIE010000043.1:0-5951 GCA_039936515.1 Rhodanobacter sp.
GGGGTGGAGCAGTCTGGCAGCTCGTCGGGCTCATAACCCGAAGGTCGCAGGTTCGAATCCTGCCCCCGCTACCAGATCTTTCTTGATGCAAAGAAAGCCTCCTTGTGAGGCTTTTTTGTTGGGCGCAGGGCGCCGCACCGGTGGGGATTGCCGGGTGGCCTGAAGTGGCAAGGGAATGGGCCGGTAGAGCCCATTTTTAGTTTCTGGCGACACGGGAAGCGGATCGATGGATACGCAGGCATTGGCACAACGCTTCAGCGGCGCGCTGGCAGATCTCGGCCTGTGCTGTCTGGGCGTGGAGTTTGTCCCGGGTCAGGGGCAGGCCACGCTGCGGGTGTTTGTCGATCGACCCGCGGACGGGCAGGACGCAGTCCAGGCTGGTGCCGACGAGCCGCCGCGTGGCGTGGATGTGGACGCCTGTGAAAGTGCCAGTCGTGAGTTGTCGGCGCTGCTGGACGTGGACGATCCGATCCCCGGGCAGTACGTTCTGGAGGTTTCATCCCCCGGCATCGACCGCCCGCTGTTCAGCGCTGCGCAATTTGCGCGCGTGATCGGCCAGGAAGTGAAGGTTGCCTTGAACGCGCCGCTGGAAGGTCGCCGCCGTCTGCGCGGAAAGGTGCAGGCGGTGGACGGAGAACACATCACGCTGGAAGCGGAAGGCAGGACCTGGCAGTTCGAGCATGTGCAGGTCGACGGCGCCCGCGTGGTGCCGGACTGGGTGGCGCTGGGCTACGCCCCGCAGCCGAAACCAGGGCTGCACCCGGGTACCAGGAAGAAGTAGCCACGCATAATTTTGGCGTTCACGGACGAGCGCAAAACCAGGAATAGGGCGACCCGGATGGCCGCTTCATCATTCTCGCACCCACGGATGGGTGCAAAGCCAACGATCCGGCGTCAACGCGCCCGTGGAGCTGCTGCAATGAGCAAAGAAAGCAAAGAACTCCTGCTGGTCGTCGATGCGGTGGCCAATGAAAAAGGTGTTCCGCTTGCCGTCATCTTCGAGGCGATGGAAGCCGCATTGGCTTCCGCCGCGAAAAAGCGCTATCCGGACGAAGAGCCGGACATTCGCGTGTCCATCGATCAGGACACCGGCGAGTACGAAACCTTCCGCCGCTGGGAAGTCATTGCCGACGACGCCGAGATGGAGTCGCCGTTCTTCCAGCTGCGCCTGATGGATGCGCTGGACGAGCGCGAGGACGCCGCGGTCGGCGAATACATCGAGCATCAGGTGGACAACGCCGAGTTCGGACGCATTGCCGCGCAAGCGGCCAAGCAGGTCATCGTGCAGCGCGTGCGTGAAGCCGAGCGCCAGCAGGTGGTCGATGCCTTTGCCGACCGCGTGGGCGAGCTGGTCACCGGCATTGTCAAGCGCGTGGAGCGCGGCAACCTGTACCTTGACCTGGGCAGCAATGCCGAGGCGTTCATTCCGCGCGACAAGACCATTCCGCGCGAATCGGCGCGCGTTGGCGACCGCGTGCGCGGTTATCTGTATGAAGTCCGCTCCGAGCCGCGCGGCCCGCAGCTGTTCGTCTCGCGTGCCGCGCCGGAGTTCATGATCGAGCTGTTCAAGCTCGAGGTGCCGGAAGTGGGCCAGGGGCTGGTCGAGATCAAGGGCTGCGCGCGCGACCCGGGCGATCGCGCCAAGATCGCGGTGATCGCCCACGACAGTCGCACCGATCCCATCGGCGCGTGCATCGGCATGCGCGGCTCGCGCGTGCAGGCAGTGTCCAACGACCTCAACGGCGAGCGCGTGGACATCATCCTGTGGCACGAGAACCAGGCGCAGTTCGTCATCAATGCCATGGCACCAGCCGAAGTGCAGTCCATCATCATGGACGAGGAAAAGCACTCCATGGACATCGCCGTGGCCGAGGACAAACTGTCCCAGGCCATTGGCCGTGGTGGCCAGAACGTGCGCCTGGCGAGCAAGCTCACGGGCTGGCAGCTCAACGTGATGACCCAGGATCAGGTCACCGCCAAGAGCGAGTCTGAACAGGAAGCCGCGCGGCAACTGTTCATGGACAAACTTGAGGTCGATCACGAAATTGCCATTATCCTTGTGCAGGAAGGCTTCTCCAGCGTCGAGGAGATCGCCTACGTGCCCAGCGCCGAGTTGCTGGCAGTGGAAGGCTTTGACGAGGACATCGTCGAGGAACTCCGCGCCCGCGCCCGCGATGCCCTGCTGGTGGAGGCGCTGGCCGAGGAAGAGGACGCGTCCGGAGCGCATCCGTCGGAGGAGCTGCTGGCGCTCGAAGGCATGGACGAGGACACCGCGCACATCCTGGCCGAGCGTGGCGTTTGCACGGTGGACGACCTGGCCGACCTGGCGGTGGACGAGCTGATCGACATCGAAGGCATGGACGAGGAGCGCGCCGCGGCGTTGATCATGACCGCGCGTGCACCGATGATCGAACGCATGGAGCACGGTGGCTGACCGCGGGCAGCGGCGCCCCGGACGGGGGTCGACACGATTCACCACGAATGGACATGGCGGCCTGAAGCGGGGCCGCACGGCAACACAAGCGCGGGAATGGCGGAGCTAAGAACACGATGTCGGATGTCACGATCAAACAACTCGCCCTGAAAATGGGCATGTCAGGCGACAAGCTGCTGGCGCAGCTGGGCGCTGCCGGCATGAAATTCTCCGACCAGGAGCAGGTGATCAGCAGCACCGAGAAGGTGAAGTTGCTCGGTTTCCTGCGCCGCTCCAACAGCAAGGACGAAGCCGCCGCGCCCGACGACAGCGCTCCGCGCCACGTCACGCTGCGCCGGCGCACCGTGGGCGAGCTGAAAGTCGCCACCCCCGGTCCGCGCGGTGCCGTGGGCACGGCCAAGACCGTCAACGTCGAAGTGCGTGCCAAGCGCACCTACGTCAAGCGCAGCGTGATTGCCGAAGCGGCCAGTGCCGAGCCCGAGCGCGAGGACGCCGTGCGCAAGCTGGAGGAATCCCGCCTGCAACGCGAGCGCGAGGAGCGCGAGCGCATCGAGGGCGAACAACATCGCCAGCAGGAAGCCCAGCGTCAGTCGGACGAGGCCACCGCGCGCGCCGAGGCGGCCAGCGCCCCGAGCGAGCCGGAGCCGCCGGCGGCCGCCCCTGAGGCTGCAGCCGAGCCGGTCGTCGCGCACGTGGCGGCGGAAAGCACTGATCCGCATGGCCTCGTGCAGCGCATTGATCCGCGCGAATTGGGCATGATCATTCCGCGCATCCAGGAACCGCGCAAGCGCGAAAAGCTGGTCAAGCCGGTGGTCGCGCCGACCCCGGCTGCCGCCCCGGCCACGCGCGCAGCGGCACCCACGCCCGCCGCGCCCGCCGGCAATGGCGACGCGCATGGCAAGACCAAACATGCCCGTGGCGAACGCAGCGAGGGTGGCGGCGGCAAGGACGGCCGTACCGGCAAGCGTTTTGGCGGTGGCCAGATGCACCTGAGCGAGGCCGATCGCGCTCGCCGCTCCTCCGGCAGCAAGCGTGGCAAGCCCATGCGCGGCGGCCGCGAGCCGGCGCGTGGCAGCAGCCTGCCGGCCGGTCCACACGCGTTCTCGCGGCCGACGGCGCCGGTGGTCCGCGAAGTGGTTGTGGCCGACACCAACACCGTGGCCGACCTGGCGCAGAAGATGGCGGTCAAGGGTTCGGAGGTGGTCAAGACCTTGTTCAAGATGGGCGTCATGGCCACCATCAACCAGAGCATCGATCACGACACTGCCGTGCTGGTGGTCGAGGAGCTTGGCCACACGCCGGTCGCCGATACCCAGAACAACGCCGAGGAAACCCTGGCCGCACACACCCACAGCGCGGAGCTCGAAGGCGACAAGTCGCCGCGGCCGCCGGTGGTCACCATCATGGGCCATGTCGACCACGGCAAGACCTCGCTGCTGGACTACATCCGCCGTACCAAGGTTGCCTCCGGCGAAGCCGGCGGCATCACCCAGCACATCGGCGCCTACCACGTGAATACGTCCAAGGGCGTGATCACCTTCATCGACACCCCGGGGCATGCGGCGTTTACCTCCATGCGCGCCCGCGGTGCACAGTCGACGGACATCGTGGTGCTGGTGGTGGCTGCCGATGACGGCGTCATGCCGCAGACCGTTGAAGCGGTCAATCACGCCCGCGCGGCCAAGGTGCCGCTGATCGTGGCCGTCAACAAGATGGACAAGGACGGCGCCAACCCGGACAACGTCAAGCAAGGCCTGGTGCAGCACGAAGTGGTGCCCGAGGACTGGGGCGGCGACGTACAGTTCGTGCCGGTGTCGGCCAAGACCGGCATGGGCGTGGAAGACCTGCTGGACGCCATCTCGGTGCAGGCCGAGGTCATGGAGCTGCGTGCGGTGATCGATGGCCACGCTTCGGGCGTGGTGATCGAATCCAGCCTGGACCGCGGCCGCGGCCCGGTGGCCACGGTGCTGGTGCAGCAGGGCACCTTGAAGAAGGGCGACTTTGTCGTCTGCGGCATCGAGTATGGCCGCATGCGCGCGCTGATCGATGCCAGCGGCAAGCAGGTGGCGTCGGCCGGCCCGTCCATCCCGGTGCAGGTGCTGGGCCTTTCCGGCGTGCCGGAGACCGGTGACGATTTCGTCTGTGTCGAGGACGAGCACCTGGCGCGCCAGGTGGCCGAGGAGCGCCAGCAAAAGCGGCGCGAGACGCGCATGGTCAGCAAGAGCAACCGTCTGGAAGACATCATCGCCAAGATGGGTCAGGGCGTGGAGCAGCAGACACTCAACATCCTGGTCAAGGGCGACGTGGCCGGTTCGGTCGAGGCCTTGCGCGAGTCGCTGACGCAGATCGGCAACGAGCGCGTGCGCGTCAATGTCGTGTCGTCCGGTGTGGGTGGCATCAGCGAGTCCGATGCCACGCTCGCGGCGGCATCCAAGGCGCTGTTGATCGGTTTCAACGTGCGCGCCGATGCCTCGGCACGCAAGGTCATCGAAACCACCGGCCTGGATGTGCGCTATTTCTCCATCATCTACGACGTGATCGATCAGGTGACGCAGGCGGCAACCGGCCTGCTGGGCATGGAAGTGCGCGAGGAAATCATCGGCACCGCCGAGGTTCGCGAAGTCTTCCGCAGTTCCAAGTTCGGCGCGGTGGCGGGTTGCCGCGTCACCGAAGGCGTGGTCAAGCGCAGCAAGCCGATCCGCGTGCTGCGCGATCACGTGGTCATTTTCGAGGGCGAGCTGGAATCGCTGCGCCGTTTCAAGGAACTGGTCGACGAGGTCAGCAGCGGCGTGGATTGCGGCATTGCCGTCAAGCAGTACAACGACGTCAAGCCCGGCGACCAGATCGAGTGCTTCGAACGTACCGAGGTGGCGCGTACGCTGTGAAACAGGGAATAGGGAGTGGGGCGTTGCCGATACTTGCAACGCTTTCCCCATTCCGCTTCTTTCCCTGCATGCCGGGTTTCTCCCCAGGTTCCGACGCCCTGCTTTTACCGATTCCCCATTCCCCATTTCCGGCTGCAATCCCATGCCTTCCCGCGACTTCAAACGTACTGACCGGATAGGTGCCGAGCTACGCCGCGAACTCGGCTCGCTGGTGCATGCCGCCGTGCGCGAGCACGGACTGCCGTCGGTCAGCGTGTCGGATGTGGAAATCACGCGTGACCTGGATTGGGCCACCGTGTGGGTGACAGCGCTGCGCGCGGAGGATGGCCTGCCCACGGTCAAGGCGTTGAACGCCATTGGCTACGAAATACGCCGCGCGCTGGCGCATAGCGGCATCCGCATGCGGCGCGTGCCGGAGCTGAAGTTCAAGTACGACGATTCAGTGGACAAGGGCGAACGCATCGAATCGCTGCTGCGCGGCGAAGGCACGGACACCCCTGCGGACGATGACGCGCCGCGCTGAGGCGCGGGCGCGCCAGGCAGCCCGTCGCGCCGCGCGTGCGCGATTGCGCGACGTGCACGGCATCGTGCTGCTGGACAAGCCACTGGGGCTGAGTTCCAACCAGGCCCTG
>JBDTIE010000044.1:0-2329 GCA_039936515.1 Rhodanobacter sp.
CATGCCCGGCAGGCTGACCACACCCATCACCATCATGGCGTTGATGGTCGGGATCATGCCGGTGCGCAGTGCTTCGCTGATCAATGGGCGCGCCGCTTCCCAGCGTGTGGCGCCCAGCGCCAGGTCGCTTTCGATCACGCCCGATTCGCGGGCGACGCCCTGCATGAACCGGTCCAGCGCCAACGACACGCCGGTCAAAAGGTTGCCCAGCACCATGCCCAGCAGCGGGATCGCGTACTGCGGGGCAAACCACGGGTGCACGTTGATGATGCCGGCCAGCGCCGCGCCGGTAACAACAAAGGCCGCGCCCAGGGTCGACAGCAGGCTGTTCCAGTAGATGCCGGGAAAGCGCCGGCGGGTGCGCCGCACTGCGGCCACGCTGGCCAGCGCGGCCATGACCACGCCAATGCCGATGACCGGCAGCGGCGTGGTCAGGGCAAACACCGACTCCAGGATGATGCCCACCAGCAGCAGCTGCACCACCATGCGCACACTGGCCACCAGCAGGCTGCGCGCCAGTCCCAGCCGCAACCACACCGAGATCACCAGGTTGAGCACGATCAGCAGCGCGGCAACACCGAGCTGCCAGTTGTCCAGGTTGATGTAACCGGCATTCATGCGACCGGCTCCAGCACCAGCGCGCGGTCGCTGATGCGTTGCAGTTGCTGGCGGTCGTGACTGGTCCACACGCAGGCGCGTTGCGGCTGCTCCTGCAACCAGCCGTCGACAAGGGTTTCGACTGCAGCAACCGCCTGGGCGTCCAGCGACGCGGTGGGTTCGTCCAGCAACAACACATCCGGCGCGATCAGCAGCGCACGCAGCATGGCCACGATCTGCCCCTCGCCGCCGGACAGCCGGTCGGTGTGTTGTTGCAGGAAGCCTTCGTCACGCCCAAGCCGTGCCAGCAGTTGCCGCGCGCCTTGCGCCGGGTAGCGCAGGTGCCGGTGTACGCGAAACCCGAACGGCACCTGCAGCGCGGCCTCCACGGTTCCCTCCGGCAGCGCCGGACGCTGCGGTACATAGACCACCTGTGCGCGATACGCCGGCATCGACCAGTCCGCCAGTGGGCGCTCACGAAAGGTCAGCTCGCCGGTCTGCACCGGTTCCAGCCCGGCCAGGGTCCGCAGCAACACGGTCTTGCCGCTGCCCGACGCGCCCACCACCGCCAGGCGTTCGCCGGCGTGCAAGACCAGATCCAGACCTTGCCACAGCCGGCGATCACCGATGGAAAAGCCTAGTCGACGTGCCTGCAACAAGGGTGTTCCCGCCGTGGACGAGCCGGCGTCGGGCGCCGTTGTGATCGAGGAGGTATCAGGGACGGACATGCTCATCCTGGTTGATGCAAGCGCTTCCACGGTTGCCGCGAAGCCTGGCCGGAGCATGCGCCACACGCGGCCGTCGGGGCTATCGGCAGGTCAGATCGCCGCCGCCGACATGCCGGGCGAAGTTGTCCAGTATCGCTTGCCAGCCGTCACGCTGTTGCTCGACCGAGTGCGTCGGTTCGGCGTCGAAGCTGACACGCACATTGACGCCATCGCCCGCCTCGGTGAACGCCACACGCACGTTGCGATCATCCAGGGAATATTCGATCAGCCGGTGCTTGACGACCTGCGTGTAGGTGCCGGTGAAGTCGAAGCCCATGCTGCCGTCCCTGGCCTCCATGTGCGAGGAGAACAGGCCGCCAACGCGCAGATCCACGCTCGCCGACGTGGTGTGCCAGTCAGCGGATGCCGCGTTCCACTGCTTGATGTCCTCAGGCGTTGTATACGCGCGCCAGACTTCCTCGATGGGCGCGACGACGGTGGCTTGCACGGTGATGATCATGCTGCATCTCCTTTGTTGGCAGGCGGCTGACACCGACGCCAGACGGCGCCCGCGTGCCATGCGTTGATCTGGCCGCTTCGGCAGGCGAGACTTCAGAAAATGGACCCCAGCGCGAAAAGCCAGGATTGGCGGCAACGCCACGCCGCATGTAATGCGTTGCCGCCGAGAATCAGAAAAGCCGCGGCGCCGGCCAGAGCCAAGGCGTCGGCGGCATCGTCCATCGCCACATACACACCGATGCCGACAAACACCATGCCCAGCAAAGCCTGACCGAAACGATACGCGCGGTTGGCAAGCCAAGGTTCGTGCTGCGGGTCGTTTTGCGCCGTTCGCGGACGCTTGTTACCCGCCCGCGCAAGCAGCAAACCGGTCGCGCCGATGCCGAAAGCCCAGACGCCGCCAATGCCCAGCTCATTGCGCAACAGCCACAGCACGATGCCGGCGACAAGCAGCAACAGGCCCACAATTTCCAGCGAACCAAGCGGCCGGTTGTTTCCGCGCCACG
>JBDTIE010000045.1:0-11749 GCA_039936515.1 Rhodanobacter sp.
GAGTTGTCGCCGAAGGCGATGAACTGACCCACTTCGAACGGCTTGTCCAGGCCAATGGCGATAGAGGAAAACAAGTCCCCCAGGATGTTCTGCAGCGCCAGCGCCACGGCCACGCCGCCGATGCCCAGACTTGCCGCAAGTGTCGTCACATCCACGCCAACGTTGGACAGGAAAGCCAGCAGCACAACCGCCCACACCACAAGTTGCGCAGCAAACACCAGCATGCCGAGCAACACCGGGTTGATCGGCGCCTCGCCGCTTGCGCGCGGCGCATGCCGCAGCCACAGGTCGATCAAGGCATTGGCCCACAACGCGCATTGCAAGCCGATCAAGGCAAAAACGGCGTGGCCCAGCAACGTTTCGATACGCTCGGGAAAACTCAGCAGGCGCGCGGCAAGCAGCAGCGCCAGGGCGAGTATCACCCAGCGTTTGGTGGACTCCAGTAGCGCCAGCAGGGTCGATCGCGACTCTTCCGGCGCCAGTGCACGCCGTCGACGCAGGCGCTTGGCCAGCGAATGCAGGACGGTATGGACGACCAGGTAGCCGATCAGTGCCGCAGCGGCGGCAATCAGCCACAGCTCAAGCGGGTTGTGCAAAACGGTTGTGTGCGTCAGCCAGTCAAGCATGCGGTGGAATAGGGTCCTTGGGGCGAATGCCGCGCGACCAATCCGGCCACGTCACGCGCACGATGGCACGGTGCGCGTCAAGCCGATGTTGCCGGTAAGGCGGCAGGCCTACCGTTCAACCACTCACGTGTCGCTCATCACTGGTCGCCAGCGATCCATTCGAGTGCCTGCAAGCGGCCGTACGCGCGGCATATCAGCGATGGCCGACCAGGGCGAAGTGGAACGGACCGCATTGGTGCATGTCCAGCGGCTCGATATTGCGCAATCCAGCCTCGGCCATCCATTGGCGGCATTGTGTCGGCGTGGGTCGGATCGCCAGCGGCGGGCCGCGCGGGGTGATGATGTCGCAGCGCCAGTGCATCACGCAAAGCGTACCGCCCTGGATCAAGGTACGCCGCGCTTCCTGCAGCAGCGGCACGGGATGCGCCAGGTGCAGCAGGTTGAAAATCATCGCATGCGCCTGCGTGCCCGCAGCTACCCCGGCGCCATGGGTGACGAAATCGCGCAATTGGGCGCGGATGTTGTGCACCCCCAAACGCGCGGCCTTCTCCCGCACGGTCGCGATCATGCCCGGCTCGATATCCAGCGCCGTGACCACGCCACTGCTGCGCCGCGCCACCGGCAGCGTGAACGATCCATAGCCACAACCAAACTCCAGGACATCACCGCGCGCACCCGCGGCGCCCAGCCACGCGTCGATGACGGCCGCGCAATTGAAGTAACTGGACCACTGCGCTTCATCGGGCATACCGCTTTCGCGAATTTTCATGCAACTGCCTTGGGTGAAAACCGGACGCCTGGCCGACATCCTCGATGCGAGCTTCCGCGCCGCATTGGCCACAGGCGCGAATCCGGAGAACTTCAACAGCGATGGGCAGGTGGCGGCCATTGCGTCGGGCGCGACGCGCGCTGCGGCGCTGGAGTCGGTGCTGAACGAGGACGTCGATTAGACCATGCTGCCGTACACGCCAGGCCATCGGCCGGATTGGTAGCTAGACAATCGAAGGCAAGGTACTGTCAGTGGCGCCTGCTGGCGGCACCATCGCGGCTTGTCCGCCAGCGCTGATGGATCAGGAGCGGCGACCGCTGGCACTGCCCGCGCGGATCAAGACCCAGGAAATCGAGGCCGGCGGCGCGCAGGCTCTACGCGACACCCACGACAGATGCCATGGTGCGGCAGTTGCATCTTGTACCCAGGCGGAGTCCTCGCCTGCTTGAAGCGCCCACGTGCGCACTCGCGGAGGTCTCTTTCCCATGCACACCCGTTGTTGATTGTCATGCGCACCAAACGCAGCCGCCGTGTTGGCAGGGTGCTGGCAGTGCTGATGCTGGCACTGATTGCCGGCGCGCTGGTGCTGGTGGGTTGCACCTCGCTGCCGTCGCTGCAGGGGCGATCGGTCAGCCACAGGTTGAGCGCCGAACAGGCGCAAGCGACAGCGCTTGGCCACGCAGTGCAGCCGCTCGTGACCGCGCACCCGGGCCTGACCGGCCTGCACCCGTTGGAGAACCCCCTGGCAGCGTTCGCCGGGAGGGTGTTGCTGGTCCGGCATGCCGATCGCAGCATCGACGCGCAGTACTACATCTGGCAGAACGACACCACCGGCACCGTGCTGCTGGCCGAACTGGAGCGTGCCGCACGGCGTGGCGTACGGGTGCGCCTGCTGGTCGACGACAACGGCATCGGGGGCCTGGACGCGACGCTGGCGGTGCTCTCGGCGCAACCGAATTTCGAAGTGCGCCTGTTCAATCCGTTTACCTACCGTCATCCGAAATGGGCCAACTACATCACCGCCTTTTCCCGGCTCAACCACCGCATGCACAACAAGTCGTTCACGGTGGACAACGAAGCCACCATCATCGGCGGGCGCAACATTGGCGACAACTACTTCGCTGCGACCGGCGGCATCGCCTTTGCCGACCTGGATGTACTGGCGATCGGCCCCGCAGTGGACCAGGTCTCCGCGGACTTCGACCTTTACTGGGCAAGCCCTCTGGCCTATCCGATCGAGCGCATCGTGGGCACGCCGCCGGCCGGCGCGCTGGCGGATTTTCATGCGCGTGAGCATCGGCTCGGCGACGCTCCGGCTGCCGGCACCTATCGCCAGGCGCTGGCCGCAAGCCGGGACGTGCAGGATCTTTACGATGGCACCGCGGCGCTGACCTGGGCGTCCACGCAGATGTTCAGCGACCGGCCCACGAAGGCGCTTGGCAAGTCGGGCAAGGGCGAGCGGATGTTCGACGACCTGGCTCCAGTGTTTGCCGCCACCACCAGCTCGCTGGAACTTGTCTCCCCTTATCTCGTACCCGGCGCAAAAGGCACGCGGGATCTCGTGGCCATGGCCAGACGTGGCGTGGACGTGCGCGTGCTGACCAATTCACTGGCAGCCACCGACGTGGCCGCGGTGCATGCCGGGTATGCCAAGCGCCGCAAACAAATGCTTGCCGCGGGTATCACGCTCTACGAATTGCCGCGCACGGCAAGCCAACCCAACGAGCGCAAGCTGGCGGGCCCGTTCGGCAGCTCCGGCTCCAGCCTGCATGCCAAGACCTTTGCCGTCGATGGTGAGCGCGTGTTCATCGGTTCGTTCAATTTCGATCTGCGCTCAGCGGATCTCAATACCGAGATGGGATTCCTGATTGAAAGCCCCGCGCTCGCCCAAGCCATGCACGCGGCGTTCAAGTACGACATCCCCCTGCGCGCGTACCAGGTGCGGCTTGACGCCAACGGTCAGCTGTACTGGCTGCGCCAACACGACGGCAAGCCCCACCGTTACGACAGGGAGCCGGACACGACATGGCTACGCCGCATGACTGTACGGATACTGCGGCCGCTGCCTATCGACTGGCTGCTTTAGCGTCTGTGGTGCGCGGAACATGCACCTCCACTGCCATGCGCTGACCGTTACGCAGGCGAACGACCGCCCCACTCCGCTGCCTCGCCGGTGGTGTCGCCTGCCTGTGCATCGGCGGGATGCGACGCACTGACCCACGGACGCGCCGCTGTACGGCACGCCGCGCCACAACATGCGCTGATCGCCGCGTGTTGTTCACGCGCGGCATGGGATAAGGGCGCAGCCCGCGTTTGCGGCGTCGGCGCAGCCGGCGTCACGCGCGATCAATATGCACCCAGGCAAGGCGCCAGATGACCGACGACAGCAAAGATACGGGCGGCAAGACGGCGCCGGGTTCGCCCGATGCCGCAGACGACGCCGAGGTTGTGCAATCGCTGGAGGAGGACTCCGGCAGCGGCTTTTCGTTGTCGCCGGAAGAGCATCGCGACGTGCAGGAAAAATCGCCGCCGCGTGCGGCGGTGCTGCACGAGGTTGTACGTCATAGCGGCGAGGAGGAACTCAAGCGCAGTTTCGCCGCGCTGGCGTGGTCGTCGCTGGCCGCGGGATTGACCATGGGTTTTTCGCTGCTGGCGCGTGGGGTGTTGCAACGGCATCTTGCGGGCGTGGCTGTCGGCCCGCTGATTGATGCGTTTGGTTACACGTTCGGCTTCCTCGCCGTGATCATCGCGCGGCAACAGCTGTTTACCGAGAACACACTGACCGCGGTGCTGCCGTTGATGACCAAGCCGGGGTGGCGCAATCTGGCACGCCTGCTGCGGCTGTGGTCGGTGGTTCTGGCAGGCAATCTGCTGGGCGTATCGCTGTTTGCCTTCGGGCTGCTGCATCTGCGGCAGTTCGATGCGGCGACCGAACTGGCCTTTGTGCGCATCGGCAGGGAGTTGATGCAGAACACGCCGTTCGAGATGTTCAGCAAGGGCATCCTGGCCGGCTGGATCATCGCCATGATGGTGTGGATGCTGGCCGCCAGCGACCGCTCGCGCGTGGCCATCATCGTGATCTGCACCTACCTCATCGCCATCGGCGGCTTCACCCACATCATCGTGGGTTCGGCCGAGGCGATGTACATGGTGTTCGCCGGGCAGATCGCCTTCAGCGACGCGGTGCTGCACTTCGGCTTGCCCACGCTGGCCGGCAACGTGGTCGGCGGCAGCCTGATATTCGGCCTGATCAGCCATGCGCAGGTACGCAGCGGCGGCAACGAGCCGGCTGATCCGCAGCGGCAAGGTGCAGGCGCAAAGCCCGCACCACGAGGTTCCGCGTCGAAGCGAAGCTGAGGCAGGCCAATGGGCTGCGGCACTTAGCGACGGCTGGGCGGTCGCCACGACACCAAACGCGCACAGGCCGCGTTTGCGGCATCGTGATCGACGTGGTCCGCGAGCTCGTCCATCCTTCGTGTCGGGAAACCTTACAACTGCGGTCTGCCTGTGGGCGGCAAGAAACCCTCGCGTCGTCAACGACTTGCCATGGCGCCACGGATACGCGCGAACAATGGCGTCGCAATTACTTACGAATTCTCTGCGCTGGCCAAGCCTTTCGTTGGCTAGGCCACTCAACTGACTGATAAAACACTGTTTTTATTGCTGGCAC
Organism: Rhodanobacter sp.; assembly: GCA_039936515.1. Classification (GTDB taxonomy): domain Bacteria; phylum Pseudomonadota; class Gammaproteobacteria; order Xanthomonadales; family Rhodanobacteraceae; genus Rhodanobacter. The sequence continues at coordinate 5,066 of JBDTIE010000045.1, forward strand.
AACAAGTGCTTCCGCTTACCTCCAAGGGGGATCTGATGGGGCCAACACCGTATTGATCCGTTGCGCGGAGGCTTGCACAGCCTCGTAAATTTTCGTGGACCAATTTGGAGAGCGTCATGAGCATATTCAAAAGTGGGCTGCTGCTGCCCGTCGTGGTCGGCATGCTTGCACTGGCTGCCGTGCCGGCGGCGCACGCCGATTATGTGTTTTCCGGCAGCGGGAATTCGGGCACGCTGAACAGCGGGTCCGAACCGTGGGTATTCAACAACGATGGTGGTGCGGCCAGCACCGGCTATCTGGACAACTGGGGTAGCCCCGGCGTGGGCGCGGGTACCGCGTCATACTCGCGACCTGATTCCGTCTACGGCATGAGCATCACCTTTACCGGCGGCGGCACGATCAATGCGCCTTCCATCGCCATTGGCAACACTTCGGCCTGTGCCGGTTCGACTACCGGCGGCACGACGTTCTGCACCATCGGTTCGTCCAATGACGTCTGGGAGGCGTTTTTGACTGGACCGGACACGATCGAGTTTCGCGCCCAGGATGCAAGTTTCTTCCTGACGCAGGGCCAGAGCTATTTCGTCAACATATTCTTCGACGGAATGGCGGCGACCTCGTTCACCGGCCGGTGGCTGACAAGCTTCTCGCCAGACCCCACCGGCGTACCGGAGCCGGGATCGGTCGCCCTGTTCGGTGCCGGCCTGCTGGGCCTGGGCTTGCTGCTGCGGAGGCGCAAGCGCTGCTGATGTTGCTGCAAACCCCAGGCGTACCGCGCCTGGGGTCCGGTAACGACAAGCGGGATCCCGCAGACGTGTCCAACGGCACGCGTCCGCGTACAGACGAGAGTCGCCCCAGGCACCGTGATCGGTGCCAGGTTCTCGGGTCGACCGGTTGTCCGAGCTCATCGCCACAGCTGCGGGCTCATTCCTCGGCCCGGCGCATCCACGCTACTGGTGACTGCTGCCTCGCGGCACGTCGGGTGAACCTTCGTCGTGGTCGCGGCGCAACGCGGTGCGCACCAGCAGCATCAATGTGATCGGGGTGGTCAGGATGAGGAACACGCCGATCAGGATTTCGTAGTAGATCGGTCGGCCATGCAATACCGAGAAGCAGGTAATGGAGGCGGCCAGCATGAAGAAAGTACCCATGGTCGTGCCGAGGGTCGGGGCGTGCACGCGCTGGTAGAAATTTTTCAGGCGCAACAGACCGAACGAGCCGATGCACGCGAACAGCGCGCCGCTCAACATCAGCACCGCCACGAGAATTGCGGCCCAAGGCGGCAGCGCATCGAGATGGTTCATTCGATCACCTCGCCGCGCATAAGGAACTTGGCCAGCGCGAAGCTGCTGGCAAAGCCGAGCAGCGCAATGATGAGGCCGGCTTCAACGTACAGCATGCTGCCACTGCGGATGCCGATGGTGAGCAGCAGGATCACCGCGTTGATGTAAAACGCATCCAGCGCCAGCACGCGATCCTGCGCACGCGGACCGCGCACCATGCGAATGATCGAAAAACCCATGCCCAGCAGCAGCAGCATCTGCGCCAGCACGATCGCGGCCGTGAGCAGACTGTGGCTCATTGGAATATCTCCAGCAGTGGACGTTCGTAGCGCTGCTTGATCGAGTCGATCGCAGCCTGCCCGTCAACCAGGGCGAGCACGTGGATCAGCAGGATGTTCCGCTTGGAGTCGTGGCTGACCCAGATCGTGCCCGGCGTGGAGGTGATGATGCACGCCAGCACCGCCAGCCCGTGGTGGTCGGTCAGCGTCAGCGGAATCGCGACAAAGCCGGAACGGGCGTGACTGTCACGGCGCAGGATGAGGCGTGCCACCGTGAAATTCGAGCGCACGATGTCGGCAATGACGCGCAACAGCAGCCGCCCCAGCAGCGGGTAATGGCGGATGTGGGCCTTGGGTGGTCGCAGCAGGCCATAGGCCTGCGCCAGGATGAAGCCCAGCAGCATGCCAAGCAGGATCGTGCCGATCGCCAGGCTCTGGTTGAGCAGCAGCCAGATCAGCGCCAGCAAGGCGGACAGCAGCGGATACGGCAGCCAGCGCCGGATCATGGCTGTGGCTCCGGCGCGGGCAGCACGGCACGGATGTAATCGGTTGCCGCGTGCAACTGGCGCGCGGTGTCACCCAGGTAATCCAGCGGCGCTTTGACCAGCACGGTCAGCAGCACGCACAAGCCCAGCAGCAGCACGATCGCGCCGATCTCGGTAACCCGGGCTTGCGGAAAGCGCCGCTCCGGATCGGCCCAGAAGATGTGGATACCGGCCCGCCCCATGGCAATCACGGTGCACAACCCGGCCACGATGACCAGCGTAAACAGCACCAGCGTGCCGGGCCGCGGCGCGATGTCCAGCAGCGGCGCCAGCAGCGCAAACTTGGCGAGGAATCCCGATAGCGGCGGCAGTCCGGACAGCAGCACCGCACAGGCGAAGAAGCTGACGGCAAGCATGGCCACCGGTGCCGGGATGACCACCGCGCTCTCGTCTTCCTCGGCATACAGTTCGCCACTGCGAACTTGCCCGGCTACCGACTCGTACGGCTCCAGTGGCAAGGCATCATCGTCGGCCTCTTCCCCTTCCGGCGTGACCAGTCCGGTGACCAGGAAAAACGCGGCAATACCCAGCGTGGAAATCACCAGGTAGGCCAGTGCACCGGCGGTGACCGCCGGTTGCTGCAAGCCGATCGCGCCCAGCAGGGTGCCTGAGGAGATCACCACGTTGTAACCGGCCAGCTTGCCCAGATCGCGCGCGCCAAGGATGCCGACCGTGCCGGCAACAAGCGTCAGCACACCGCCCCACAGCAGCCAGTTGGCGCCGAAGTGGGCAGACGCTGCGCCCGCACCGGTGCCGAACAGCAGCAGGCTGAGCCGCAGCAATATATAGATGCCGACCTTGGTCATCAGTGCGAACATCGCCGCCACCGCCGGCGCCGCGGCCGAATAGGTCCGCGGCAGCCAGAAGCCGAGCGGCCACATTGCGGTCTTGATCAGAAACGCCACGCCAAGCAACGCTGCGCCGACATGCAGCAGCACGCGCGTATGCCCGGGCAAGGTCGGAATCAGCTCGGCCAACGCGGCCATGTTCAGCGTGCCGGTGACTCCGAAAATCAGGCTGACGCCAAGCAGCAGCAGCATCGAGGCGGTCAGGTTGACAGCGATGTAATGCAGCCCGGCACTGACCCGCCGCGCGCCCGAGCCATGCAATGCCAGCCCGTAGGACGCGGCCAGCAGTACCTCGAAAAACACGAACAGGTTGAACAGGTCACCGGTCAGGAACGCCCCGTTCAAGCCCATCAGCAAGAACTGGAACAGCGGCTGGAAATAGTTGCCGCGATGCTGCCATCGACCCAGCGCGGCGGGCAGCGTCGCCAGCGCCACTACGGCAGTCAACAACAGCATCAGCGCCGACAGGCGGTCGGCCACCAGCACGATGCCGAAGCGCGCCGGCCAGTCGCCGATGCGGTACACCGCCGACAGCGTGCTGTGATCGCCTTGCTGCGCCACCGCCAGTAACATTGCTGTCGCCAGTGCCACCAGCGCCAGGCACGAGGCCAGGCTCAGCACCACCACCGGGCGCCGGCGGCGCTCACCGACCAGCAGTTGCAGCGCGGCAACCAGCAGCGGCAGCACGATCGGGGCAATGATCAGCCAGGGATTCACGGCGTGCCGTCCGCGCCATCGACGTGGTCGTTGCCGGTCAAGCCGCGAGAAGTCAGCAACACCACCAGGAACAACGCGGTGGTGGCAAAGCCGATCACGATCGCGGTCAACACCAGCGCCTGCGGCAACGGGTCGGTGTACTGCGCGATATCACCGGCCACCTCGTGCAACACCGGATCGGCGCCGGTGCGCAGGCCACCGATGGAAAAAATGAACAAGTTGACCGCATAGGAAATCAGGGTCAAACCGATGATTACCTGGAACGTGCGCGGGCGCAGCAGCAGCCACACGCCGGACGCCATCAGTATCCCGATCGCGATGGCCAGTACCAATTCCATCAGTGCGCGCCCTCCAGGTCCGTCGCGGCATCGGCCGCGGTCGACGCCAGCGGCCGGCGCAACGACTGGTGCGCGAGCACGATGAGCATCAGCACGGTAGCGCCGACCACCACCGCAAACACGCCCAGGTCGAACAGTACCGCCGAGGCAAGCGGCAAGCGCCCAAGCAACGGCAGCTCGACATACTGGAAATGCGAGGTGAGAAACGGATGGCCAAACAGCATCGAGCCCAGCCCGGTGCCGACCGCCAGCAGCAGACCTGCGCCGATCCAGCGCACCGGCAACACGCGCAGGTGCGCCTCCACCCAGCGTGCACCACGTGCCATGTACAGCAGGATCAGCGCCACCGACACGGTGATGCCGGCGGCGAAGCCCCCGCCCGGCAGATCGTGTCCGCGCAGGAACAAATGGACACCAAACAGCACGATCACCGGCGCCATCCACTGGATGATCAGCCCCGGAATCACCAGGTAGTTGGTCAGCGAGTGATCGACGCCGCGCCCCGGATCTGCCGTATTTCGTGCGGACTGCTGGCGTTGCCGCTGTGGCGCGTTGACGCTTTCGGCGGCCGGGCGGAACCGGCGCAACAGGGCAAATACCGACAGCGCCACGATCGCCAGCACGCTGATCTCACCCAGCGTATCGAAGCCACGGAAGTCGACCAGGATCACGTTCACCACGTTGCGGCCGCCACCTTCGGTATAAGCCCGTTCGAGGAAAAAGCGCGAGATGGAATTGGCTACCGGATGCATCATCGCCGCATACGCCAGGCTGGCCACGCCGCCACCAACAAGCAGCGCGATCAACGCGTCCCGGTAGCGCCTGAAGCCGGTCAACGGCCCATCTGGTGACAAGCCCTGGATACGCTTGGGCAGCCAGCGCAGGCCGAGCAGGATCAGGATAGTGGTGACCACTTCCACCAACAGCTGTGTGGCCGCCAGATCCGGCGCCGACAACCACACGAAGCTGATACACGACACCAGCCCGGCACCTCCGGTGAGCACCAGTGCCGCAAGGCGGTGAAACTTCGCGTGCGCTGCGGCGCCCAGCGCGCACGCCGCGCCGAGCATCCACAGCAGCGCAAATGCCGGGTCGACGCTGGTCCATTGCGGTGTGACTGCGAACGGCGCGCTGGTGGCGCCCACGGCGCCGGCCAGCAATGCGGTGAGCACGATCAGCAACAACTGCGGCTGCAGCCGCCGGCTCGGATAGAAACGTACGACGAGCCAGCGCGGTAAATCCCTGGTCAACGCGCCCAACGTCTGCTCGAACAGGCGCTTGGCATTGAGCCAGCCGATCAGCGGCGTACGCTCGCTGGCCTGCAGATAGCGCAACAACGCCACGTACAGCAAGCAGCCGGCGACGAAGGCGACGATGCTCATGCGCAGCGGTTGCGTCCAGCCATGCCAGATGACCAGGCTGTAGACCGGCGTTTGCGCGCCCAGCACCGATGTCACCGCCACATGCAGCGACGGACCCACCGCCCACGCCGGCAGGATGCCGACCAGCAGGCAGGCCAGCGCCAGCAAGCCGATGGGTACGCGCATGGAACGCGGCGGCTCATGCGGCACCTTGGGCAGCTCGCCGTGCACACGACCGAAGAACACCCCGCGCACGAAGCGCAGCGAATAGGCCACGCCGAACGCACTGGCGGCAATCGCCAGCACCACCGGTATCGCATCCAGCACCTGCCCGCGCGAGGTGGTCAACGTCTGCGCAAAGAACATCTCCTTGGACAGGAATCCGTTCAACAGCGGCACGCCGGCCATCGCCGCACCGGCGATCAGCGCCAGCGTCGCGGTGATGGGCATCACGCGCCACAGACCGCCCAGGCGACGCATGTCGCGCGTGCCGGTTTCGTGGTCCACCGCGCCAGCGGCCATGAACAGCGACGCCTTGAAGGTGGCGTGGTTGAGGATGTGGAAAATCGCCGCGACGATGCCCAGCGTGGTGCCCAGCCCGGCCAGCAGCGTGATCAGGCCCAGATGACTGATGGTCGAATACGCCAGAAGGCCTTTGAGGTCCTGCTGGAACATCGCCACATAGGCGCCCAGCACCAGCGTCAACAGGCCCGTGCCACCGACCAGCCAGAACCATTGCTCGGTGCCGGCCAGCACCGGCCAGAAGCGCACCAGCACGAAAACGCCGGCCTTCACCAGCGTCGCCGAATGCAGGTATGCCGACACCGGCGTGGGCGCGGACATCGCCTGCGGCAACCAGAAGTGGAATGGAAACTGCGCGCTCTTGGTAAATGCGCCCAGCAGCACCAGCACCAGCGTGGGCGTGTACAGGGCATGCGCACGCACCTTGGCGCCGGACGACAGGATCACGTCCAGGTCATAGCTGCCGGCGATATGTCCGAGCAGCAGCACACCGGCGAACAGGCACAGGCCGCCGCCGGAGGTGACATACAACGCCATGCGCGCGCCATCGCGGGCGGACGCGCCGTGGTTCCAGTAGCCGATCAGCAGGAACGACAGCAGGCTGGTCAACTCCCAGAAAAACACCATCTGGATCACGTTGCCGGACATGACAATGCCCAGCATCGAACCCATGAACGCCAGCAGTAGTGCAAAGAAGCGCGACAGCGGATCGTCCGCAGGCATGTAGTAGCGCGCGTACACGCCGACCAGCAGCCCGATGCCGCAGATCAGCAGCATGAACAGCCAACTGAA
>JBDTIE010000046.1:0-9681 GCA_039936515.1 Rhodanobacter sp.
CGAACGAAAGCGCAGTGTCCGGCGAGTTGCGCCTGGGCGCCTGCCCGACGGCCCTGGCGGGCATCCTTCCAGATGTGTTGGCACGCATGGTGGAGACCTTTCCCCAGGTCAACGTCTTCATCAAACCCGGTTATTCGGCCGAGCTGTACCGATCAGTGGAGGCCGGCGATCTGGACGCCGCGCTGGTCCTGCAGGCGCCGTTCGCCTTGCCCAAGACGTGCGAATGGCTGCTGCTGCGCGAGGAGCCGTTGATCGTGCTGGCCCCCAGGAGCATGGCCGGGCGCGACCCGCACGAGCTGCTGGCGACACAACCGCTGATCCGCTACGACCGCAACCAGTGGGGCGGTCGCCAGGCCGACGAATACCTTCGCGCGCATGCCATCGTGCCGCGCGAACGTTTCGAGTTGAATGCGCTGAACGCGATCGCGGTGATGGTCGATCGCGGTCTTGGGGTGTCGCTGGTGCCGGACTGGGCGCACCCCTGGCCGGAGGGCGTGCAACTGACGCGCATCCCGCTACCGGAGCCCACGGTGCCGCGGCGCATCGGCATCGTGTGGTCGCGCTCCAGCGTGCGGGTGCGCATGGTGAACGTGTTTTTGCAGGAAAGTCGCGAGGCGATACAGGCATCGTCGCGATCAATCCCGCCTCGGCGAACGGGCGCGCGCTGATGTTGCATAGCAACAAACTTTTGCTTCGCTCGTAAGCAACAAAAACTAGCCTCTGAACATAGGTCGCACGGGTTCATTGCGTGCGGCCAAGCCCGTACGCTCGCTCCAACTGCAGCAAACGCTGCCTGGGCGCCGGGGAGGGCGGCCGCGAACAAGAAAACATCCTGCAGATCATCCCCACATGCCGCCAGCGTCGTATCGCCGGCGCCATCGCACGCTTCCGCAGCCATCAAGACACCCCGACGGGACACGACATGATCAAGCCACTTACCGCAGCGATCAGCAGCATTTTGTTGTTCTCCGCGATCTCGGCCAACACCCATGCGCAGGACGCCGCACCAGCGGACAGTGCACAGGATGCGTCCAGGCAGGACAACAAGAAGAAGGACGACAAGGCTGTCGATCTCAATCGCGTGATCGTCACGGGTACGCGCACGCCCAAGGCGGTCGACGAGATTCCCGGCGCGATCACGGTGATCTCCAAGGAAGAGATCCAGCACACCTTGCTGGTCACCGAGGATGCCACCGCCGTGTTGGCGCGATCGGTGCCCGGTTACGCCGAATCGTCCCAGGCCATGAGCAACACCGGCGAGACCCTGCGCGGGCGCATCCCGCTGCGCCTGTTCGACGGCATTCCGCAAGGCTCGCCGCTGCGTGAGGGCACCCGCAACGGCACCTTCACCGACATGGGCATCATCGGACGCATCGAGGTCATCAATGGCCCGTCCGCCTCCGAAGGAATCGGCGCCGCCGGCGGCATCATCAACTACATCTCCAAGGTGCCGACCAAGGAGGGCACCGAGACCACGCTCACCACGCGTTACCAGACGCAGGGGCATGACGGCAGCGAAGGCTGGAAGACCGGGCTTACCTTTGCCGCCAAGCAGGACGCCTACGACGTGCTGTTGTCGGGCTCCTACATCGACCGTGGCATTTCCTACGACGGCAACGGCCGCCGCATTGGCATGAACACCAGCGGTTCGCTGTCCGATTCCACCTCGAAGAACCTGTTCATCAAGGGCGGCGTCAACTTCGGCGCAGCCAACGAGCAGTGCCTGCAGGCGACCTACAGCAGCTTCAAGATCGAAGGCAAGGGCAACTACATCCAGGTCCTTGGCTGCCGCGGACCGGATGATGACCCACCGTGCGCCGTGCCGCGCACCAACACCTCCGAGAAGGGGCACATCTTCGGCTCGCGGGATGCGTTCAACGACTTCAAGCAATACAGCGTGTCCTACACCCACAATGACTTTTTCGGCGGCGCACTGGAACTGAACGCATACAAGGCCGACCAGGCCATGCGCTATCTGCCGGAAAACAGTTCAGACAAGCAGGACCCGTTGATCGCGCCGTTGAACACGCTGTTCGACCAGTCCGAGATCGATTCGCACAAGAAGGGCCTGCGCACCTCCTGGACCCGTTCGGACCTGTTCAATGTGGCCGGGCTGGAACTGCATACCGGCATCGATTTTGTCCGCGACGAGGCGCAACAGCGGCTGGCCTTGACCGACCGGCTGTGGGTGCCGCCGATGCATTACAAGAGCACAGCGCCGTATGCCCAGTTATCCTGGGACATCGGTCCGGTCACCTTGAGCGGTGGCGTGCGTCGGGAGGATGACAAGCTCGAAGTCGCCAGCTACACCACCACCTACTACCGCAATCGCGTGGCGGTCGAAGGCGGCGGCGTGAAGTACACCGAAGACTTGAAGAACCTCGGCGGGATCTGGCGCATCGGCAATGAGTGGTCGCTGTTTGCCTCCTACAGCGAAGGCTTCACCCTGCCCAACATCGGCATTCCGCTGCGCAACATCAACGTGCCTGGGCAATCCGTCAGCCGCATCCGCGATCTGGGCGCGATCATCTACAAGAACAACGAACTGGGATTCAACTGGCGCGGCGAGCGCGCGGCGTTTGGCGCCACGCACTACGTATCCAAGTCACCGTTTGGCGCCTCGCTGGCGATCGACCCGGCCACCAGCGACTTCATCCTGACCCGCGCCCCGGTGCGTATCGAAGGCACCGAGGCCACGGCCGAGTGGCGCTTTGACGAGCAATGGAAAGTCACTGGCCTGTACTCGCGCATCCGCGGCAAGACCGCGTTCTGGTCGGCCGACCCCGCCGGGCGATTCGTTGCCGGCAAGCTGGTAAAGCCCATGGGTGTGCTCGACATCAATCCGGACAAGTTCGCCGCCGCGGTGACCTGGAAGTTCCTGCCCAATGCCGACGCCACGCTGGGTTTCACCACCTTGTCTGACCGCCATCTGTCCGCCAGCGACACCCGCGCATTCGATGCCAGGACCTTCACCTACGACGAACAGACCCACGGCTACACGCTGTTCGACCTGGGTGTGAACTACGACCTGCAGCGCTACGGCAAGCTCTCGCTGGGCGTGGAGAACCTGCTCGACAAGCAGTACATCCTGAGCTGGGCGCAACTGGCGGGCTACCAGAACTACTGGTCCGGTCGTGGCCGCATGACCTCGGTGACATATACGATCACGTTCTGAGTAGGCGTGGCGTTGTACCAGCTGTGGCGCCGCGGGCGCCACAGCGCGGTGAGGAAACCGATGAGCGAGGTTCGCAGCACGCACGCGCACGGCAGCACGCGCCGGTCCCGTTGGTTGGCGGCCATCGTGTTGTGCGTTGCGATGCCCGGTTTTGCCGCCGACACGACACCGCTACCCCACTCGCAGGCGGAATCGCAGGGTATTTCTTCAGCTCGGCTGCAGCGGCTGCACGACTACATGCGTACGACCACCGACGACAACGGCTACTTGGGCGGTGTGACCCTGGTTGCGCGCAACGGCCACATCGTGGACTGGCAGGCCTACGGCCATCGCGACCTTGCGCGCCGCGAGCCCATGCACGCGGACGCGATCTTTCGCATTTACTCGATGACCAAGACCGTGACTTCGGTCGCGGTGATGATGCTGGTGGAGGAAGGCAAGCTCACCCTGGACGACCCGCTGTCGCGCTACCTGCCCGGCTTCGAGCATCCGCAGGTATTGTCCGGTGGCAGCGTCGACACCCCACACCTGCGCCCGGCCGACAAGCCCCTTACGCTGCACGCGCTGCTCACCCACACCGCGGGCTATCCGGCCGGCCGCAAGGGCGATGCGCCGGCATCGCAGCTCATGGAGCGCATCGACCCGCATGGCGCGAACGATCTGCGAGGGTTCGCCGAGCGCATGAGCCGCGCGCCGCTGGCCGCCGATCCAGGCACACGTTTTGCCTACGACGGCGCCTCGCTGGAGTTGCTGGCGCGCGTGGTCGAAGTGGTCTCCGGCCAATCCTTCGAAGGCTTCCTGCAACAGCGCATCTTTGCCCCCTTGCAGATGTCCGACACCGGCTTTGGCGTGCCTGCCGCCAAGCGTTCGCGCGTGGTCGACCTCACCACCATGAATGCGGCAGGCCGGCTTGTACTGGCCGACACCGACAGTGCCCGCCATCCGGGGGTACCGCTGAACCTATACAGCAGCGGTGCCGGTGGCCTGTATTCGACCGTTGGTGACTACGCCCGATTTGCGCAGATGCTGCTCAACGGCGGGGCGCTCGACGGTCGCATGATTCTCGGCCGCAAGACGGTGGAGCTGATGTTGCGCAATCACCTGACCATGCTCGATCCGCCAGTCACGCAGTTCAGCGCCGCCGAAGGCTTCGGCATTGGCGGCTATATCGTGCTCGACCCGGCTCGCCGCGGCCAGCTCGGCTCGCCCGGACAATTTGGCTGGAGCGGCGCGGCCTCCACCAGCTTCAGCATCGACCCGCATGAGCACCTGCTGATGATCCTCATGCTGCAACATCTGCCGCGCGAGGACGACGGCAAGGACCTGCCGCGGATCAGCCGCAACTTCTACGATCTGGTCTACCAGGCCCTGCTGTGAACCGGCCACGCAGGACCGATCCGGCCTTGTCCTTTTCGAGCACACCATGAGCATTGACCCCGATTCGCCCGACCATGCCCCACGTGTGAGGCACGAATACAAGTTCTCGCACGTCACCACCGGTCGCTACCTGCCCACCCCGGGCAAGGCGCCGGGCTGGCCGTTCGCCGAGATCGGCCACTGGAAGATGGATGTCGATGGCAGCGTCGATGACTGGATTGCCGAGCTCCGCGATTGGCGCCGCGAACACCTCGCGCGCATCGGCTACAGCGACGACAACTACCGTCGCGCTGAATTGCAGTGGGCGCAGCGCAACTTCGTGCACGCGCAGATGATGGTGGAGGATCGCTACTTCCACGATCCGCTGACTGGCCGCTACACCGTCGACCGCTACCTGGATGATCTGGAAGCCCGCTTCGGCGGCATCGACAGCGTACTGATCTGGTTCGTCTATCCCAACATCGGCATCGACGATCGCAACAAGACCGACATGGCCCGCGACCTGCCCGGCGGTCTGGAAGGCCTGCGTGGGGCGGTCGAGGATTTCCACCGCCGCGGCGTGCGGGTGTTTCTGCCGACCATGCCGTGGGATCACGGCACCCGCGAGGCGGAACACAACGACTGGCAGACCATGGCGCGATTGCTCAAGACGGTCGGTGCCGACGGCATCAACGGTGACACCTACAACGGCGTACCGCGCGCGTTTTTCGACGCCTGCGATGCACTGGGGTGTGCGGTGGTCCTGCAACCGGAGTCGACCATCAGTGCCGAAGAGCAGCTGATCTGGAACGTGCAGAGCTGGGGCAAGAAGGCGCCCAACGAAGTGATCCCTCCCGTGGCGAAGTGGAAGTGGCTGGAGCCACGGCACATGATCAACTACGAGAACCGTTGGGGACGCGACCGCAACCACGACCTGCAGTACATCTTCTTCAATGGCATCGGTTACAACGCCTGGGAAAACATCTGGGGCATCTGGAACCAGTTCACTCCGCGCGACGCGGAAACGCTGCGCCGCATTGCCACGATCGAGCGCCAGTTCGCACCCGCCCTGGTCAGCCCGGACTGGCGCCCGTACGAGCGCACGTTGCAGGCCGGCGTGTTCGCCAGCCGCTTTCCGCTCAGCGGCTACACGCTGTGGACCTTGGTCAACCGCCACGAATACACGGTGGTCGGCGAGCAGATGGTGGTGCCACATCACGACGGCACGCGCTACTACGACCTCTGGAACGGCGTGCCGCTGCAGCCCCAGCTCGACGGCGAGCGCGCGATTCTCGACTTTGCGCTGGAGGGCCGAGGCTTCGGCGCGTTGCTGGCGCTGGCACCAGGCGCCGTGCTCGACGGCATCGATACTTTCCTGGCGCGCATGCGCGAACTTTCCGCTGTGCCGCTGCGGTCGCTGTCAAACCAGTGGCGCTCGCTCCCGCAACAGCTGGTGCCGATCCAGCCCACGCAACCGGCCACCGATGCGCCGCCGGGCATGCTGGCGATTCCTGCCGGCAGCTTCGACTTCGCGGTGGGCGGCGTCGCGATCGAAGGCCAGACCTGGGAAGGCAACGACGTGCAATATCCGTGGGAGGACAGCGCCCGCCGCGGCCACCGCCACCGCTTGCAGATGCCGGCGTTCTTCATCGACCGCACCCCGGTGACCAACGCGCAATTCAGCGCCTTCCTCGATGCCAGCGGGTGGCGCCCGCGCGACGCGCACAACTTCCTGCGCCACTGGCGGGACGGCGCGCCACCACCGGGCTGGGACAACAAGCCGGTGACCTGGGTCGCGATCGAGGATGCGCGCGCCTACGCCGCGTGGGCGGGCAAGCGCCTGCCGCACGAATGGGAATGGCAATACGCCGCGCAAGGCCACGACCGCCGACGTTATCCGTGGGGCAATGACTGGGACCATGCCATGGTGCCTGCCGTCAACCGCGGACGCTCGCTGGTCGCGCCCGATGACGTCGACGCCCACCCCGGCGCGGCCAGTCCGTTTGGTGTGCTCGACATGGTCGGCAACGTCTGGCAATGGAGCGACGAATACGCCGACGACCACACCCGCGCCGCCATCTTGCGCGGCGGCAGCAGCTACCAGCCGCAGACTTCACACTGGTATTTTCCGCAGGCGTACCGTCTCGACCAGCACGGAAAGTACCTGTTGATGGCGCCGTGCAAGGATCGCGCAGGCACCGTCGGCTTCCGCTGCGTGGTGGACGCAGCGTGAGTGCAGCCGCTGCCACGACCATGCGATTCCGCGGCCTGCTTGGTGACGCGCTCGACGCCAACCTGCGTGGCCGGCTCACGCATTTCATCGTCGACGAGCACAGCCCGGCGATTGCATTGTTCGCCCCGGAGTGGCGCGACCAGAACCGCGAAGGCGACTGGTATGGCGAGCACGCCGGCAAGTGGCTGGTGGCGGCGGCCAAGGCAGCCGCGCGCAGCGGCGACGCGGTGTTGCGCGCGCAGGTACTGCGCGTCGCCGATTATCTGGTGTCGATCCAGGAGGATGACGGCTATCTGGGCACCTACGCCGCGGACCGTCGCTTCATGTGCGCGCAACCACCCAAACCGGCCAGCTGGGATGGCGCGCCCAGCGTGCGCACCTGGGACATCTGGACGCACGCCTACCTGATCCTCGGCCTGCTGGAGGTGCATCGCCAGTTTTCCGCAAGCAACTGCCTGCAGGCCGCGCGCCGCATTGGCGACCTGTGCTGGCGCACGCTGACCGACGGCGGCATCGACATCACCGAGCTTGGCAACCATCACGGCCTGTCCGCGACGGTGCTGATGGATCCGGCCACCGAGTTGTACTTCGCCACTGGCGAATCACGCTATCTCCAACTGGCGGAGCGCGTGCTGCAGCAGGCCGACAGCCACCGCGAACTCGCGCTGCTTGCGCAAGCGCTGGCCGGAACCGATGTGTCGGCAATTGCGACCGGCAAGGCCTACCAGCTGGCGTGGAACCTGGTCGGTCTGGCCAAGCTGCACCGCGCAACCGGAAACGCCGATTACCGACGCGCGGTGGAGCAGGCCTGGATCAGCATCCGCACTCACCACTTGACCCTGGGTGGCGGTCCTTGGGGTGGGGTGGGCCATCGCTCGCGCGAGGTGTTCAATCCAGCGGGAGTTTTCAGTCCCTACGGTTACGTCGAGACCTGCTCGTCGCTGGCGTGGATTCAGTTGAACCGGGAACTGCTGGCGATCTCCGGGGAAGCACGCTACGCCCAGGAGATCGAACGCACCGCCTATAACGACCTGCTCGGCGCGCAGGCGCCCGATGGCGAGGACTGGTGCTACTACGTGTTCCCGAATGGCCGCCGCGTGCACACCACCTACTGGCGCTGCTGCAAGTCCAGCGGTGCCATGGCGCTGGAGGAGTTGCCGGCACTGGCCTGCACCCAATCCACCGACGGCAGCATCGCGGTGAACATTTATGCCCCGGGCGAGACATGCTTCACGCGTGCCGATGGCAGCGAACTGCGGCTCACACAGCACACCGCATACCCCTACCCCGACGACATCTGCCTGCGCATCACCGGCGCGCAAATGATGCGCTTTGCACTGAAGTTGCGCATTCCCTCGTGGGCCGAGGACGCCGCGCTCACCATCAATGGCGAACAGGCACGCGTGGCGTTGACGCCGGGACACTACGCCGTGCTGGATCGCGATTGGCACGACGGCGACGAACTTGTGGCGCACTTTCCGATGCGCCCGCGGCTGCACCGCGCGGTGATCCGCAACGTGCAGGAGTCGCATGCCCCCGATGGCAGCCAGGTGCGCCAGGCCGTGCTGCACCTGGAGTATGCGGCGGTCACCTGCGGACCTCTGGTCTATGCCACCGGACTGATCGACGGTTTCAAGCTGGAGGAAACCCTGCGCCTGCCCGCGGCTCCAGTGTCGAAATGGCTGACGCTGCAGCCGACGCAGGCCGACGGCGTGCCCTGCATCGCGCTGGATCCGGGCTATCGTGCGCCGCTGCTGTTCACGCCGTATTTCAGCACCGGAGGCCGCGCCGATGGCGGGTGGCGCCTGAGCTGGCTGTCGCTCGCTCCGGAACCGTGCCGATGACCAGACCATTGCCCGACGCCGGAAACGTCACACAAGATTTTGTGGCGCCAGAACATAGCCGCCTCGCCTGTTTCTTCGTCGGAGCATCGTGCACAGTGGTTCGCAGCCCAATCGTCCCTCCCGATGGATCCGCCGTGCATGGATACCCCAACTGAACTCCAGGGTGGCCACCTTGGCCCGTTGGCTGGTGTGCGCGTACTGGATCTGAGCGCTTATATCGCCGGCCCGTACGCCTGCTCCCTGCTCGCCGACCAGGGCGCCGACGTGATCAAGGTCGAGCCGCCTGGCGGCGACAACCTGCGCCAATATCCGTCCACCCTGCCCAGCGAAAGCCGCGCCTTCCTCGGCGTCAACCGCAGCAAGCGCGGCATCGTGCTCGATCTCAAGCGCGCGGAGGACCACGCCGCGCTGCTCAAGCTGGTGCGCGACACCGACGTGCTGGTGCACAACTTCCGGCCCGGCGTACCCGAACGACTGCACATCGGCCACCAGCAACTGAACCTGATCAACCCGCGGCTGATCTATTGCGCGATCACCGGCTACGGCGACAGCGGGCCGCTCAGGGACAAGGCCGGTTACGACCAGGTGCTGCAGACCATGACCGGCATGTGCGTGTTGCAGGGCAAGCGCGACGGCCCGCCGGAGATCATCTATGGCTCGGTGGTCGACTACTACGCTGCCGCCCTGCTCGCGGCGGGAGTGTCATCGGCGCTTTACGAGCGCGAGCGCAGCGGGTTGGGCCAGTTCGTCGGGGTGTCGTTGCTGCGCAGCGCGCTGACGATGCAATCGGCGCGGATGATCTGTGCCGAGGGCGAGTCACCGGACATCGGTCGCGACATGCGCTCGGGCGGAGTCACCGGCATCCACCCCACGCGCGAGGGATGGATCTACATCTCGGCCAATACGCCGCGATTCTGGAAGGCCCTGTGCGCGAAAACCGGGCTCGACGCGCTGGCTGCCAACCCACGCTACGACAGCGTGCGCAAGCGCGCGCGGTACTTCAGCGAGATCCTGCCGCCGTTGCACGCGGCGCTGGCAGCACGCAGCGCACTGCAATGGGAGGCGTTGTTCGG
>JBDTIE010000047.1:0-1825 GCA_039936515.1 Rhodanobacter sp.
CGCTGCACGAGCTGACGCCTGCAAACCTGTATGCCTACGAGTTCCACTGGTCCCCCGACGGCTCGCGCATTGCCTACACCGCAGCGCAGCCACCGGGTGACAACAACTGGTGGGTGGCCAAGCTGTACGCGCAAGCAGCACGCACTGGCGCAGACGCGACACTGCTGGTTGACCCGACTGCCGCCGCCAGCGGGGCACTGCAAGGCTTGCAGATCGCGCTGCCACGCTGGTCACCGGACAGCACGCGCATTGCCTTCATCGGCGGCCTGATGAGCGATCAGGGTGCGACCGGCGGCGACATCTACGCCGTACCCGCCGATGGCGGAACACTGGTGGACCTGACCCCCGGCATCCACGTCACGCCAACCTGGTTGCGCTGGAGCACGGCGGACAAGTTGCTGGTCAGCCAGATCCACAACGGCCAGAGCGAAGTGGCCGATTACACGGTCAGTGCCACGGCCGCGACTCAGCAGCGCGTACGCTTTGGCGTCCCCGCGAGCATCGGCGACGGCAGCGCTTCGATGGCGCTGTCGTTGTCGCAGGACGGTTCGCGCGTGGCGTACGTGCAAAGCTCGTTTGCGAAGGCTGCCGAAGTCCACGCCGGCGCGCTCGACGGTACGCCGCCGCGGGCGGTCACCCGCATCAACGCCGCGCTGAAGCCGGCCTGGGGCAAAGCCGAATCGATCGAGTGGGACAACGAAGGCTTGCACGTGCAAGGCTGGCTGCTGTACCCGGCCAATTACGATCCGGACAAGACCTGGCCGATGGTGGTGGTGGTTCACGGCGGACCGTCCAGCGCCGTGATCCCGCGCTGGCCGGGTGTGGGTTACGGCGCCGCGCCGCTGTCCGCGCTGGGCTATTTCGTCTTCATGCCCAACCCGCGTGGCAGCTTTGGCCAGGGCGAGAAGTACGTGCAGGCCAACCGCAAGGACTTTGGCTACGGCGACCTGCGCGACATCCTCGCCGGGGTCGACGCGGTGGAAAAGAAGCTGCCGGTGGATGACAAGCGCCTGGGCCTGACCGGCTGGAGTTACGGCGGCTTCATGAGCATGTTCGCTCCCACGCAAACCCAGCGCTTCCGCGCGGTGGTGGCAGGCGCCGGCATATCGAACTGGCAGAGCTACTACGGCCAGAACCTGATTGACCAGTGGATGCCGCCGTTCTTCGGTGCCACGGTGTACGACGACCCGGCGGTCTACGCCAAGAGTTCGGCGATCAATTTCATCAAACAGGTAAAGACGCCGATGCTGATCGTGGTCGGCGACCGCGACGCAGAATGCCCGGCACCGCAATCGTTTGAAATGTGGCACGCGTTGCGCGCCCTGGACGTGCCGACCTCGCTGGTCGTGTACCCGAACGAAGGCCACCACTTCGTCGATCCCGCGCACCAGCGCGACGTACTGCAAAGGGCGCTGGGATGGTTCGCGAAGTATTTGCCGGCAACCCGTTGAGCGGCTCCCCATAAAAAAAGCGGGCCATCCGGCCCGCTCATCGCGCGCGTTGTCCAGCGCGTTTCAACCCTCTGGCGGATCCTTGCGTCGGGTCTTGGTGACTGCGCCGAGAATGCCGGCGCCAAGCAACACGACCGCACCACCGATGATCCATTGGTTGGGCGCGTGCATGAGCACGGCCAGGTAGGCCAGACCGCCGATGACGACGATCATGCCGATCAGGTAAAGCGCGAATGAGGACATCGTTGACTCCCTTAAGGACCGCCGCGTCGGCAAGACGGGCTGACGTGTTCACACATTGCAGCGCATCAGCCTTCATTGCCGCGTGAAGAGTTGCCGCAAAAAACCCGCAACGCCGGGGTTGGCCCGGTAGC
>JBDTIE010000048.1:0-2679 GCA_039936515.1 Rhodanobacter sp.
AAGGTGCGGGATCTGATGGCGCAGGCGCGGTCAGGCGCCGCGGCATTGGTGCTGTTTCCGGAACTCACGCTCAGCGGCTATCCGCCCGAAGACCTGCTCATCCGTCCCAGCTTCCTGCAGGCGTGCGCGTCCGAGCTCAATGCGTTGGCATCGACGACCGATGGCATCGTCGCCGTCGTCGGCCATCCGTACGACGAGGGTGAGCTGTACAACGGCGCCAGCGTGCTGCGCGAGCGTCAGGTCGAATGCACCGCAACCAAGCAGGTGCTGCCCAATTACGGCGTGTTCGACGACATGCGCTACTTCCGCCCCGGGCACAGCACGACCACCATTGTCATCGACGGCGTGCGCGTGGGCCTGCTGGTATGCGAGGACATCTGGCAGAGCGAGCCGGCGGCGCGCGCCGCCGCCGCAGGCGCGGAGTTGATCGTGGTGATCAACGCCTCGCCATGGGACGTGGCCAAGCAGTCGGCGCGTGAGGCGACGCTGAGCGCGCGCGCGCGCGAAACCGGTTGCGCCATCGCCTACCTCAACCTGGTCGGTGGCCAGGACGAGTTGGTGTACGACGGCGCCTCCATGCTGGTCAATGCCGACGGCAACATCGCAGCGCGCGCGCCCGCGTTTGCCGACGTGCTGCTGTTCGCACGTTTTGATGCCGACTCGCGCACCTTGCACGCCGAGAACTGGCCGGCTGTCGCCGTCGCCGACATCATGCCGGAGGCGACGCTGTATGCGGCGCTGACGCGCGGCATCCGCGACTACGTCGACAAGAATGGATCACACGGCGTGCTGCTGGGCTTGTCCGGCGGTATCGATTCGGCGCTGACGCTCGCGCTGGCGGTGGATGCGCTCGGTCCGGAGCGGGTGAGTGCGGTGATGATGCCCACGCGCTTCACATCTCAGCTGTCGCTGGACGGCGCGCGCGCGCAGGCCGCGCATCTGGGTGTCGCCTATCACGTGATCGACATCGAGCCGACGTACCAGGCATTCCTGGGTTCGCTGGCCCCGGCCTTCGCCGGCGCTGCGGCGGATACCACCGAGGAAAACCTGCAGGCGCGCATCCGCGGTGTGCTGCTGATGGCCCTTTCCAACAAACATCACCGCTTTGTGCTGTCCACCGGCAACAAGAGCGAGACCGCCGTGGGCTACGCCACGCTCTATGGCGACATGTGTGGTGCCTACGCCCCGCTCAAGGACGTGTACAAGACGCTGGTTTACCGGCTGGCGCGTTGGCGCAATGAGGCCGGAAATCCCCGATCCGCAATCCCGCAGGAAGTCATCGACCGCCCGCCCTCGGCAGAGCTTCGCGCTGACCAGACGGACCAGGACTCGTTGCCGCCGTACGACCAGCTCGATGCCATTCTCGAGCGTTTCATCGAGGGCGAGCAATCGAGCGCGGACATCGTCCTGGCCGGGTTCGACGCTCCCACCGTGCAACGGGTGGTTCGCCTGGTCTTGATCAACGAGTTCAAGCGCCGGCAGAGCGCGCCCGGTCCGCGCGTGACCATTCGCGCCTTCGGTCGGGAACGTCGCTACCCCATCACGTCAGGCTGGAGCTGACAACGTGAATGGGGAATAGGGAGTGGGGAACAGGAAGAGCGGCGGCGGCGCGAGCGCGCGGCTTTTGCTCGCTATTCCCTATTCCCAGCCGAATCAGTGATGGCCGGAGAACGGCACCATCTTGCGCCAGGTCGATGGCGCGTGCGGCCATTTGGCATCGGTGAGGTAGGGGTGATTGGGGTAGTTGATCGCCAATACCTTGCGGCTCTGCTCGGCCAGCGCGTCCTGCTTCAGCGCCAGGTAGCAGCGCGTGAGGATGGCCAGCGCGTCGCCGGTCTGCGGCGCCTGCTGGTAATGCTCGATCACGTATTGCGCGCGGTTGGCCGCCGCGATGTACGCCTTGTTGCGCAGGTAGAAGCCGGCCACGTTGATCTCGTACTGCGCCAGCACGTTGCGCAGGTAGATCATGCGCTGGCGTGCATCGGCGGTGTAGGCGCCGTTGGGGAAGCGTCGCGAAAGCTCTGAAAAGTCGTCGAACGCCTGCAGGTTGTAGCCCTGGTCACGGCGCATCTGTGCATCGCTGCGCTTGAAGAAGCGCTCGATGACGCCGCTGGTGCGGTCGAAGTTGATCAGCCCGCGCAGGTAATAGGCATAATCGACATGCTTGTTCGACGGGTAGGTCTTGATGAAGCGGTTCACCGTCGACAAGGCATCATCGGGTTTGTTGTCCTTGTACTGCGCGTAGGCCATGTCCAGTTGCGCCTGCTCGTTGTACTCACCCGACGGGAAGCGTGCGATCAGACGCTCGTAGCTCTTGGTGGCGGCGGAGTAATCGGCGTTCTCCAGCGAGGTGTGCGCCTTGGTGTACAGCGCATCCACCGGCAGGTTGTCGTCCGTGGCGCGCTTGGAGCCGAACATCGAGCAGGCCCCCAGCACGCTCGCCAGCAGCAGCACGAGCAGGAGTTTGGCGGCAGTTCGCACGGTCATGGGCGGCTGGATTGCAGGCATGGGAAAGGTTTCGACATGGGAAGGAATGATGCGCAAAGGCGAAAAAGCATGATAGCGGAAACCACGCGCCGCCCGTGGTGGCGCGCTTGACCACGATTCAGCGCGAAGCGCTGGTGCCGCTGGACATGGGCGGACGTCGCTTCGACCAGGCCGTGGCCGGGATGTTCCCGG
>JBDTIE010000049.1:0-13995 GCA_039936515.1 Rhodanobacter sp.
CAGTCCTGTGCGGCACCACGTTCGTCCATGAATTCGCGGATACGCTCGATGACGAAGCGCGCCTCGTCCTGCTCGTTGTACGCCGCGTACAGCGAGATGCGCTCACCCTCGTCGCCGGCGGTCCACAATTGTTTGCCCAGGCGGTTGCCGTTGCGCGTGATCACGCTGTTGGCGGCCTTGAGGATGGTGGAGGTGGAACGGTAGTTCTGCTCCAGCTTGATGGTGCGTGCGCCGGGGAAGTCGCGCAGGAACTGCTGCATGTTCTCCACTTTGGCGCCACGCCAGCCGTAGATGGACTGGTCGTCGTCGCCGACGGCAAACACCGTGCCACTCGCGCCGGCAAGCACGCGGATCCATGCGTATTGCAGCGTGTTGGTGTCCTGGAATTCGTCGATCAGCAGGTGGCGCCAGCGCTGCTGGTAGTGCTCCAGCACGGCCGGATTCTTCAGCCACAGCTCGTGCGCGCGCAGCAGCAATTCGCCAAAGTCGACCAGTCCTGCACGTCGGCAGGCATCCTCGTAGGCCTGGTAGATCTGCACGAAGGCGCGCGTCACCGGGTGATCGCCCGGCTCGATCCCGGAGGGACGCTTGCCCTCGTCCTTCCACGCGTTGATCTGCCACGTCGCCTGGCGGTGCGGGTATTTGGCGTCGTCCAGGCCCAGCCCGGCGATCACGCGCTTGACCAGCCGCAACTGGTCGTCGCCGTCGAGGATCTGGAAGGCTTCGGGCAGTCCGGCCTCCTGCCAGTGCCGGCGCAGAAGGCGATGGGCAATGCCGTGGAACGTTCCGACAGTCAGGCCTTGCGTGCCCGACGGGATCAGCGCGCCCAGCCGGGCACGCATCTCGCCGGAGGCCTTGTTGGTAAAGGTGACCGCCAGGATCGCCCATGGTGGTACGGCCTCAGCCTGGGTCAGCCAGCCAATGCGGTGGGTCAGTACGCGGGTCTTGCCCGAACCGGCGCCAGCCAGCACCAGATAATGCCCCGGTGGTGCGCACACCGCTTCGCGCTGGGCATCGTTGAGTGGGTCGAGCAGATACGAAACATCCATCGAGCCATTGTAGTGGGCGCTCCGGCGCCCAACGAAAAACCGCCGCAGGTGCGGCGGTTTGTTCGACATGTCGTGATGTCTTCAGCGTTTGCTGGCGATGCCGCCGACCAGCAGCAGGCCGCCAATCACGATGCCGCCGATGCCCAACCATTGCGGCATGGCCTTGGTGTGCGTCGCCTCGATCTTGGCCGGGCCCAGTTGCGCCACGGTATCGGTCTGTTTGTAGGTGCCGTTGCCGACGGTGATCCAGATGCCGGCCAGCAGGATGATGATTCCGGCGACGAGTAACCCTGTGCGCATGGTGAGCCCCTTGTGGAATGACGCCACAGTATCGGCAAGCATTTGTGCAGGCCAGGTGGACGAGCAAAAAGAAGACCCCGAAGACCAGGGGAAGTCTTCGGGGCCGGGGGCGGACGCGAAACCCAGGGGAGGAAGTTCGCGTCCTGGCAGCTGCGTGGAAAGCAGCCGCGGTGGGCGCCGTTGCGTGCACCCGGAAGATTGGAACCCGCGGTGCGCGGAAAGTTGCATGTCGGAGCAAAAAAACATCGTGACGAAGCCTTGAATGAAATCTTGACTTGCACGAAACAATCGACGCTTCGCCGCGCCGGATGGCGCATGACGCGCGCCGTGCCTCAGTGGGCTTCGTCCCAGTTGGCGCCCACGCCCACGTCGACCACCAATGGCACGGCCAGCTCCGCGGCGCCGGCCATGCGTTCGATCACGGCCGCGCGCACGACGTCCACCGCGTCGGCGCGTACCTCGAACACCAGCTCGTCGTGCACTTGCATCAGCATGTGCGCATCGTCGCGGTCGGCGAGCCAACCGGCCATGCTGATCATCGCGCGCTTGATGATGTCCGCCGCCGTGCCCTGCATCGGTGCGTTGACCGCCGCGCGTTCGGCGGCCTGGCGCAGTGCGTGGTTGCGTGAGCCCAGGTTTTCCAGATACAGGCGACGACCGTACAAGGTCTGCACGTAGCCATCGCGATGCGCCTGCTCGCGGGTGGCTTCCATGAAACCGTGGACATCGGGAAAGCGCGTGAAGTAGCGCGTCATGTAGTCGGTGGCCTCATGGCGCTCGATGCCCAGCGCGCGCGCAAGGCCGAATGCGCTCATGCCATACATCAGGCCGAAGTTGATCACCTTGGCGGC
The DNA here is from genome assembly GCA_039936515.1 of Rhodanobacter sp. Classification (GTDB taxonomy): domain Bacteria; phylum Pseudomonadota; class Gammaproteobacteria; order Xanthomonadales; family Rhodanobacteraceae; genus Rhodanobacter. The sequence continues at coordinate 2,201 of JBDTIE010000049.1, forward strand.
GCGGCGCTGGTCGCTGCTGACGTCTGCCGGGGCCACGCCAAACACCTCCGCGGCGGTGGCGCGATGCACGTCGCCGCCATGGTGGAACGCGCGCAGCAGCCCGACGTCGCCGGACAGGTGAGCGATGATGCGCAGTTCCACCTGCGAATAGTCCGCCGCCAGCACGACCCAGCCGGGCGGGGCGATGAAGGCCTGGCGAATGCGCCGGCCTTCCTCGGTGCGCACGGGAATGTTCTGCAGGTTGGGATCGGACGAGGACAGCCGCCCGGTCGCCACCGAGCCCTGGTGGTAGCTGGTATGCACTCGCCCGGTGCGCGGGTTGACGATGCCCGACAGCTTGTCGGTGTAGGTCGAGCGCAGCTTGGCCAAGCCGCGGTAGTCGAGGATCAGGCGCGGCAGTTCGTGCGTGTCGGCAATGGCTTCGAGCGCCTCCTCGTTGGTCGAGGGCTGGCCGGTCGGGGTCTTCAGCTTGGCCTGCAAGCCGAGTTCGTCGAACAGGATCGCCTGCAATTGCTTGGGCGAGTCGAGGTTGAATTCGTGCCCGGCCAGCACGTGCGACTGCCGCTGCAGCTCAATCATGCGCACGCCCAGTTGCTGGCTTTGCGTGCGCAGGGCGGCGCAGTCGATCAGCACGCCGCGGCGTTCCATCTGCGCCAGCACCGGCACCAGCGGGATCTCGATCTGCTCGTACACTTTTTGCAGTGCCGGCACGCTCTGCAGCTTGGGCCACAACGCATGGTGCAGGCGCAGGGTGATATCCGCGTCCTCGGCCGCATAACGGCAAGCGGTGTCCAAGTCCACCTGCGAGAACGCAATCTGCTTTGCGCCCTTGCCGGCCACGTCCACGTACTTGACCGTGTCGTAGCCCAGATATTTTTTCGCCAGCGTGTCCATGTCGTGGCGCATGGCGGTGGCGTTCCAGATGTAGGACTCCAGCATCGAGTCGTGCGCGACGCCGACCACGTTGATGCCGTAATGCGCCAGGATGTTCATGTCGTACTTGGCGTGCTGGGCGAGCTTGGGGCGCGTGGCGTCCTCGAAGATCGGCTTCAACGCGGTCAGCACCAGTTCCCGGTCCAGCTGCACGGGTACGCCCGGGCAGTCGTGCGCCAGCGGGATGTAACAACCCGCGCCGGGCTCCACCGCAAAACTCAGGCCGACAATATCCGCGCGCATCGGGTCGATGCTGGTGGTCTCGGTATCAAACGCGATCAGCGGCGCCTCACGCAACTTCTGCAGCCATGCGTCCAGCTGGCCAATGGTGGTAACCAGCTCATACACGCCCGGCGCAGCCAATGCCGGATCGGGTGCGGACGCGTCGTGCATGCGTTCGTTGGCGGCCGGGTCGGTCACGACCTCGCGCGCAGCGGATGCGATGGCATCGGAGGGAACCAACGTCGGCGTCGGCTCAAGCGACGCATCAAGTTCCTTCAATGCCGACTTGAATCCGTAGCGCGCGTACAGCTCGCGCAGTCGATTGGTGTCTTCGGCGCGTTGCGCCAGGTCGGTCGGACCCAGTTGCAGCGGCACATCGAGCTTGATCCGCACCAGCTCCCTGGACAGCGGCAGGTGCGCCAGTGCCTCGCGCAGGTATTGGCCGATCTTGCCGCCGACGGCGTCGGCGTTGGCCATCACGCCGTCGAGCGTGCCGTGTTCGGCCAGCCATTTGGCCGCGGTCTTGGGCCCGCATTTGGTGACGCCGGGAATGTTGTCGATGCTGTCACCGGTCAGGGTCAGGTAGTCGATGATCTGGTCCGGGCGGACGCCGAACTTGTTCATCACCCCGGCCTCGTCCAGTGTGGTGTTGCTCATGGTGTTGATCAGCGTGACCTGCGGCGTAACCAGCTGCGCCAGATCCTTGTCGCCGGTGGAGATCAGCACGTCCATGCCTTGCGCCTGGGCCTGGCGCGCCAGTGTGCCGATCACGTCATCGGCTTCCACGCCGTCCTCGCACAGGATCGGAAAGCCCAGCGCCGCGACCACGTCCAGCATCGGCTTGACCTGCGCGCGCAACTCCTCGGGCATGCTCGGACGGTTGGCCTTGTATTGCGCGTACATGGTGTTGCGGAAGGTCGGTCCGGGCGCGTCGCAAACAAAGGCGAGGTATTCCGGTTTGGCCCGCAACGTGGCGCGCAGCATGTTGATCACCCCGTACAACGCGCCGGTGGGTTCGCCCAGCGCATTGGTCAGCGGGGCAGCGCGTGGAATGCGCGGTACAGGTAGGACGAGCCGTCAATGAGGATGAGCTTGGGCATGGCGTGTGGCCGGTGGTGATGGCCGCGCCGCGCGGCCGTACAGCACGGCATTCTCGCATGCGCGCTTCACGGGACCGGTGCAGGGCCGCTGTTATGCTCCGGGCCTCCATCGAGGCGACGCGCATGAAGACTTTTGCATTGCTGGCTGCCGCCAGCGCCTTTGCCGCATTCGGCGCATCACCCGCGCTGGCCCAGGTGCCGCCGGCGGGCAGCGCATTGCCGCCTCCGGCCTTGCACGACCCGGGCACCACGGCGGTCGCGCCGGCCGCGGCACGCTCGACGTCGCCGGCGACGGCCCTGCCATCGATGCGCGACAGCAGCGTGCCGCGCGATGCCCGCGGCGCGGCGCCCCCGGAAGTCAGTGTGCATCAGCGCGGCGACGACACCGTGCAGGAGTATCGACGCAACGGTCAGGTCTACATGGTGGTGATCACGCCCAAGAGCGGCATCGCGCAGACCTACATGGTCGACCCGCAGGGCCGCCTGGTGGACGAGCATGGGCAAAAGCCGGTGCGTCCGGTCATGTACAAGGTGCTGGAATGGGGCAAGAGCCCGCCGGCGCCAGCGGCATCCAGCGCCACGCCGGCCGACGCGGGTCACTGAGCCACCGGCAGTGCTGGCGCGCAGGGTCAGGCGCCAGCGTGCGCGCCGCTCACGCCGTCAACGTGGATCGTCGAGCTCGGGGTAGTGGCGGAAGATGCCGCTTTGGTTGAACGCCACGCGTCGCGCCGAGGCGAGATAGGCGCCGATGGGCGGGCGCTCGGCAACGCGGTGTTGCAGTGCCTGCAGCAGCGGCAGCTGGCGTTGCATGCGTCGCATCGCGCGCGGAAACGCGTAGTCCAGCCCAACCATGAGCTGGAACAGTGACAGATCGACGTAGCTGTGCTGGCGCAGCGCGTGCCGGCCGCCGCCGCGCTCCAGCACGCGCTCGAAATAGTGCAGGAACTTGGGCAGGCGTGTCTTGCGCAGGTCCGCGGCGCGGCGGCTGGCCGGCGCGCGCTGGTCCGCGTAGTACGCGCTGGCGGCAATGGGGTGATGGCTGTCATGCACCTCGGCCACCACGTCGGCGATGGTCAGTTGCAGTTGCTGCGCGTACAGCCTTGCTGGCTCCGCGCCAGGCACCAGCCGCAATGTCGGGCCGAGATAATGCAGGATGTTCGAGGTCTGCGCGATGACCTGTCGTCCGGCCTTGAGGAATGGCGGCGCGAACGGCAAGGCACCAGCCTGGTCGCCGTCCAAGAAGGCCGACAGCGCCTCGTCGCCGCGTTCGCGCGCCACGTCGGTGTAGTCCGCGCCGGCATCTTCCAGAGCCAGGCGGACAAATTCGCCGCGACCCTGGATGCCGCTCCAGTAATACAGCGCGTAGCGCATGGCAGCCTCCGTAGAGAATCCATGCTGGCGCGGCCAGGCTCTACGAGGTGTGAGTGCGGTCCGGCTTTTGCCGATCGACCGTGGCCCGCCGCATCATCCGCAACATCGCGGTTGCCGCGGCGCGCAGATCCAGCCTCAATGCCGGAAGTGGCGCATGCCGGTGAACACCATGGCCATGTCGTGCTCGTCGGCGGCGGCAATGACCTCGCTGTCGCGCTTGGAGCCGCCGGGTTGGATCACGGCGACGATACCCGCTTCCGCCGCCGCGTCGATACCGTCGCGGAACGGGAAGAAAGCATCCGACGCCATCACTGCGCCGCGCACTTCGAGCTTTTCGTCCGCCGCCTTGATGCCGGCGATTTTGGCGCTGTAGACGCGGCTCATCTGCCCTGCGCCAATGCCGATGGTTTGCCGGTCACGGGCGTAGACGATGGCGTTGCTCTTGACGAACTTGGCCACTTTCCAGGCAAAGATGAGGTCGTGGACCTGCGCTTGCGTCGGCGCGCGGCGAGTGACGACCTTGAGCTCCTCGGCAGTGATCATGCCGGTGTCGGCGGTTTGCAGCAGCAGCCCGGAGCCAACGCGCCTGGAGTTGTTTCCCGGATGCGCCGCACGCAGGCCGCCGTGTTCCAGATCGGCCTGCGCCGGCGGCGGGATCAGCAGCACGCGCACGTTGCCCTTCCTGTGCAGCGCCTGCAGCGCAGCGTCGGCATAGCCCGGCGCCAGCACCACCTCGACGAACTGGCGCTCGACAATGGCGCGCGCGGTGTCGGCATCAAGCACGCGGTTGAAGGCGATGATGCCGCCGAAGGCCGAGGTGGGATCGGTCTGGTATGCCAGGTCATAGGCGCGACCGATGCCGTCCAGGCTCACCGCCACGCCGCACGGGTTGGCGTGCTTGACGATCACGCAGGCCGGCTTGACGAAACTGCGCACGCATTCCCACGCTGCGTCGGCATCGGCGATGTTGTTGAACGACAGCTCCTTGCCCTGCAGCTGTTCGAAGGTGGCCAGTGTGCCCGGCTGCGGATGCATGTCGCGGTAGAACGCCGCCTGCTGGTGCGGGTTCTCGCCATAACGCAAGTCCATCACCTTCTCGAAGCGGCCATTGACCTGGCTCGGGAATGCGGCGTGACCGGTGATGGCGTCGCGCGCGGGGTTGAGCTGCACCCCGGACAGGAAATCGCTGATCGCGCCGCCGTAGCTGGCCACGGCGTTGAACGCCGTCACCGCCAGCGCGAAACGCGTGGCGCGGGACAGGCCGCCATGTTGTTCGATCTCCTCCAGGGCCGCCATGTACTGCTCGGGCGAGGTCAACACGCCGACATCGTTCCAGTTCTTGGCCGCCGAGCGCAGCATCGCCGGGCCGCCGATATCGATGTTCTCGATGGCGTCCTCCAGCGTGCAACCGGCGTTGGCGACAGTAGCCTCGAATGGGTACAGGTTGAGCACCAGCAGGTCGATCGGCTCGATGCCCAGTTCAGCCATCACGGCATCATCGGTACCGCGTCGTCCCAGAAGCGCCGCGTGCACCTTCGGGTGCAGGGTCTTGACCCGGCCACCCATGATTTCCGGAAAGCCGGTGACATCGCTCACCTCCGTCACCGCGACGCCAGCCTCGCGCAATGCGCGTGCGCTGCCGCCGGTGGACAGCAATTGCACGCCGCAGGCCACCAGTCGACGGCCCAGCTCTACCACTCCGGTCTTGTCAGACACGCTGAGCAGGGCGCGGCGAACGGGCACCAAGGTCGAGGTGGTCATGCGGATTTTTCCAGGCGGGCAAGCCGTGGATTATAGACGCCGTGCAAGGCACGCGGCGGATGAGGTGCGGAGAGGCCTCGACGTTTGGACGTCCATCCGTCGTAGCCAGCAGTGGATCCCCGCGTCCCGGCCGTACCGGCGCGCGTGAGGGCAATGCAGTGCGGTTGGTGCTGCCCCGCCTGTGGCACAGCCCCTACAGCAAGCCGCGCAGCGTCAGCTTCTTGCGCAGCGTGGCGCGGTTGATGCCGAGCACGTCCGCAGCCCGGCTCTGGTTGCCGTCGTGGAAAGCCAGCACTTCGCGCAACAGCGAGGTCTCCACCTCATGCAGCACCAGGCTGTACAGGCCTTCGCTGCATGCCGTGTCGCCAATGTCCGCCAGGTAACGGCGCACCGTGCGCGTCACGCATTCGCCAAGCGCGCTCTGCGTGCTTGCAGCTTGCGTTGCAGTCGGTTCGGCAACGCCGCGGGCGGACGATCTGGCGGCGTTCACGGATATCGACCCTCGGGCGCGTGATGACGGCATCAGCCGTCTCGGTGTGGCGATCAACGCATGCCGCAGGGCGATGCGTGAGCGGTCGAGTCTAACCGTGCGCGGTTGCAAATTTAAGTCCCGCCTGTCGATCCGCGTGGTGTGCGGCGCAGGGCGTCACGGATTATTCGAAGCCAAACTCGAAGGCGACCGCCTGCTCGCCGGGGTCGGCCACTTCCAGCACCAGCACAGTGCTCGCCCCCGGTGCCAGGCCGCGCTGGCGCACGGCGGTATCGTCCAGGTAGTCGCGCGGACGCAGCCGGCGCATGGCCACGCGTTCGCCCTGCGCGTTGGATAGGGTCAGCACCAGCACCGGGTAGGGCTGGGCAAAGCGCGCGTCGTTGCGCACGCTGGCGCTGATCATCAGCGCGCCGGGCACGCTGGGATGGGTTTGCACGTTGCTGTCCAGCAGGTGGATCTGTCGCGGCGCCGGGATCAGTGGCAGCGCGCAATGCAGCGCCGCGCATCCTGCGCGCAGCCAGCCGCTGGTGGGCGCGTGCGTGATCAGGCTCGCGCGCGTGGCCCACGCCACCTGCGCAACCAGTGCCAGCGTAAGCGCCGCACAGGCCAGTGCCCACGGCCAGCGCCGCTCGCGCGCGCCGATGAAATGCCGGTGTCGATCGTGCTTGTCGCGCTTGGCGCGCTTTTGCGGCCGCGTACGCGCAAAGCGCGGGGCGAATACCAGCTTGGCAAACTCGTCGGCGGCGGTGGCATCCGCTGGCGGCGTGGTTTCGATAACCACCGGCGGTTCGACCTGTGGTCGATACACCACCAGGTCCACTTGCGGCGGCGTGAGTGCCGGGGTGTTGAGTGGCAGCTCGCGGAAGGGCGCGTCCGGCAGTGTGTCGGCCAGCGTCGCCAGGCTGTCAAAGCCGGCCCCGCAATGGCCGCAAATCGTGAACGCATGGGCCTGGGCCAGGGCCTGCGCACCCAGCGAGAACACCGACAGACATTCAGGACATTGCGTGTACATGATGAAGATTTGGAACGCGAACCTAAGCGAGTGTTGGAAACAAGCCGTTGGCGCAGCCGCGCCTGCGCTGGCCGTCCCCGCCGTTGGCCGAGCTTATCAGCGCGGCGGCCTCAGCTCCGGCGTCGACCGCTGATGCATAGCCAGTCCTCGCGCGTGGCCACGGCCAGATCGTCGAACCACGCGCCGTAGCAATCCAGCAGTTCGTCCTGCTGACCGGCGAGGATGCCGGAGATGGCAAACGGCGCGCCCGGCTTGCAGACTGCGGCAAAGGTTGGCGCCAGCGTGGCCAGTGGCCCGGCCAGGATGTTGGCGACGAAGACATCGGCTGGCGTGCCGGGGAAATCCGGCGGCAGATACAGCATGAGGCGTCCGTCCACGCCGTTGCGCTGCGCGTTGTCGGCCGAGGCGATCAGCGCCTGCGGGTCGTTGTCCACGCCTACCGCGCTGGCCGCGCCCAGCGCCAGCGCGGCAATGGCCAGGATGCCCGAGCCGCAGCCGTAGTCGATGACCGTGCGCCCGTCCAGTTGCAGGCCGTCAAGCCACTGCAGGCACAATGCGGTGGTCGGGTGCGTGCCGCTGCCAAAGGCCAGGCCCGGATCCAGGCGCAGCACGACGGCGGTGTCGTCTGCCGGCGGCTCGATATTCCACGGATAGACCCACAGCCGCCGACCGAAGGCCATGGGTTGGTACTGGTCCATCCATGCCCGCTCCCAGTCCTGGTCGGCGATGTGCGCAAACGTCAATTGCGCCGGCTCCAGCCACGGCAGCAGGTCGCCCAGCGCTTGCGCCAGGCCGCGGCGGTCGGCATCGGCGACATACAGCGCGCTCACGATGATGCTTGGCCACAACGGCAGCTCGCCCACGCCCGGTTCAAAGATCGCCTGCTCGTCGGGCGTCTGCGCGTTGGCATCGCGCAGCGTGATCGACAGCGCGCCGAGGTCTTCCAGCGCCGCTTCCACATCGGGCTGCTGCTTGGTATGCACACTCAGGGACACTTCAAGAAACGGCATGGATGCTCGATGCAGGTGCAGGACCGGTGCATGTCCGGCCCTTTGCGTGGTTTGCAGGCAGCGCGTCGCGCGTGGTGCGCAGTTGCAAACGATCAGGCGCCGGTCGGGGATTTTTCCGCCTGCTCGGCGATGCGCTTTTCCAGGTAGTGGTTGTTCTGCTGGCCGTGCTGGAAGCCGACGTCGGCCATGATCCGCTGCTGCAGCGCGATGTTGCACTTGACGCCCTCGATTACCGTCTCGGCCAGCGCCAGGCGCATGCGCGCAATGGCGGTGGCGCGGTCCGGGCCGTGCACGATGATCTTGCCGATCATCGAATCGTAATTGGGCGGAATGCGGTAGCCGTCGTACAGATGCGTGTCCACGCGCACGCCGGGGCCACCGGGCGCTTCGAAGCGTTTGACCGTGCCCGGACTGGGCATGAACGTGTCCGGATCCTCGGCATTGATGCGGCACTCGATGGCGTGGCCGGTGACGGTCACGTCCTCCTGCCGCAGCGACAGCTTCTCGCCGCCGGCAATCAACAATTGCTCACGCACCAGGTCGGTGCCGGTGATCAGCTCGGTCACCGGATGCTCGACCTGGATGCGGGTGTTCATCTCGATGAAATAAAAGCGTCCGTCCTGATACAGGAATTCGAACGTACCGGCGCCGCGATAGCCCAGGCGCAGGCATGCGTCCACGCACACCTTGCCGATGGCGTCACGCTGCTGCTGCGTGATGCCCGGGGCCGGGGCTTCCTCCACCACCTTCTGCTGGCGGCGCTGCATGGAGCAGTCGCGCTCGGCCAGGTGGATGGCGTTGCCCTGGCCGTCGGCGAGCACCTGCATCTCGATGTGGCGCGGGTTTTCCAGGTATTTCTCCAGGTACACCTCATCGTTGCCGAAGGCGGCCTTGGCCTCGGCCTTGGTCAGCGTGATGGCATTGCCCAGGTGCGCCTCGGTGCGCACCACGCGCATGCCGCGGCCGCCGCCGCCGCCGGAGGCCTTGATCAGCACCGGGTAGCCGATGTCGCGCGCGATGCGGATGTTCTCGTCCACGTTCTCGCCCAGCGCCCCGCCGGAGCCGGGCACGCAGGGCACGCCGGCGGCCTGCATCGCGCGGATGGCCTGCACCTTGTCACCCATGATGCGGATCACCTCGGCCGTCGGTCCGACGAAGATGAACCCGCTCTGCTCCACCTGCTCGGCGAAATCCGCACGCTCGGCGAGGAAGCCGTAACCCGGATGGATCGCCGTGGCGTCGGTGATCTCCGCCGCGGCGATGATGCGCGGGATGTTGAGGTAACTCTCCGCCGACGGTGCCGGACCGATGCACACCGACTCGTCCGCCAACCCCACATGCTTGAGGTTGCGATCCACCGTCGAATGCACGGCGACAGTCTTGATGCCCAGACTGTGGCAGGCGCGCAGGATGCGCAGGGCAATTTCGCCGCGATTGGCGATGACGACTTTATCTAGCATGGGATTCGGAATTCGAGGTTCGGGATTCGTAAGAGCGGCGTCTGGCGTTGCATCAGTCACCTCTCTTGGCTTGGATGGAACGGATAAACGCGTTGAGTTTGGCAAAGACCCGATGGGTCAGTTCAGTGGTGTCCACCGCACCGGCGACATAGGCAAGGCGTTCGGCGATCTGCAATTGGGTGTCGGGTTCGGACAGTGAGTCGCGGCCGATTTTCCCGAACCCCGCCCCTCAGCCAATCACGAACATCGGCTCGTCGAATTCCACCGGCTGGCCGTTTTCGATCAGGATGGCCTTGACCGTGCCGGCGACTTCCGCCTCGATCTGGTTGAACATCTTCATCGCCTCGATGACACCCAACGTGTCGCCGGCGGCGACTTGCTGGCCGACGCTGGCGAAGGCGGGTGCTCCGGGCGTGGCCGAGGCGTAAAAGGTGCCGACCATGGGCGCCTTCACCACATGCCCGGCGGGCAGCGCATCGGCCGCCGGAGGCGCGGCAAGCGGCGCTGCGACCGGCTGCGCCGGGGCTGCCGCCACGGCGATGGGTGCGGCGGGCGCGGGCGCGAGGGCTGGCGCAGGCGCCGCACTCTTGGGTACACGCGACAGGCGCACCACCTCCTCGCCCTCCTTGATCTCCAGTTCGGCGAGGTTGGACTCCTCGAGCAGGTCGATCAGCTTCTTGATTTTGCGCAGGTCCATGAAGTCAGCCTTTGGTCGAAATGCGCCGGCATTGGGCGCAGGGATAAGCAATGAAAGGATGCGCCGCGCTTACGGCGTGTGCGATTGCAGCCAATGGCTGGCCGCGTCCAGCGCCAGGCGATAGCTGTCCGCGCCAAAGCCGCCGATCACGCCCAGCGCCAGCGGCGCCAGGTACGAATGCCGACGGAAGTCCTCGCGCGCATGCACGTTGGACAGGTGCAGCTCGATGAAGGGAACCGCCACGGCCGCCAGCGCGTCGCGCAAGGCGATGCTGGTATGGGTAAAGGCCGCGGCGTTGATCAGGATGAACGCGGTACCGTCGCTGCCGCTGCGCTGCACGCGGTCCACCAGGTCGTGTTCGGCGTTGGATTGGACGCTTTCCAGCGTGTGGCCACCCGCCCGCGCCTGCGCCGCGAGGCGCTGGTCAATCTGCTCGAGGGTGTCGGTGCCGTAGATCGATGGCTCGCGGTTGCCGAGCAGGTTGAGGTTGGGCCCGTGCAGGACGAGGATCTTGGCCACGCTTTGTTCCGAATGGCGTCCGGCGGCTCCGGCGCCGCGCCAGTGTGCGCGCTGCCACCGGTGTTGTCCAGTTGACGTACGTTCGCAGATGATGGCAGCAGATGACCGCGGTTGCGTGCGCGGGCGTATGTCGGACGCGTGAATCGGGTAGGCCGGGCACCGCCCGCCGCTTGTGATTCCCCCCGCTCGTGCTCGCGGCGGGCAGTGCCGGCCCTACTTCCGGCGGCCTGCCGCTGCGCTCAGCGCGGCGTCGACCAGTCCTGGCGTCAGCACGGTAGATAGCCGTTGGCCAACGCCGCCGTCGGCGGGAAACACCACATACAGCGGCACGCCCGGCGAGTTGTACTGCGCCAGAAAGGCGCTGATGGCCGGGTCGACGTTGGTCCAGTCCCCACGCATGTACACCGCGCCGGTGCGTGCCAGAAGGTTGCGGAAGGCGTCCGTGTCCAGCACCGCGTGCTCGTTGGCCTTGCAGGTGACGCACCAGTCGGCGGTCATGTCCACGAACACCGGCGTACCGGCAGCGCGCAGGGCGGCGAGCTTCGGCGCGCTGTAGGCGACGGTCCCGGCCGCCGCGACGTTTGTCGCCGGCGCCGGCACGCGCGCCAGCAGGTACAGCGGTGCGAGCGTGGTGGCAGCAAACACCGCCACCAGCAAGCGGTTGGCCAGCGCGCGACCGCGGCTGCGTTCGAACCACCACAGCGTCAGCGCCAGCAGCACCATGGCCACCAGCACCAGCGCCACCGCGTCCGGCCCGCGCTGGCGGGCCAGCACCCACACCAGCCATACCGCGGTCAGGTACATCGGAAATGCCAGGAATTGCTTCAGGGTCTCCATCCACCGCCCCGGTCGCGGCAAGCGCCGCGCCAGTGCCGGCACGTACCCGATCAACAGGAACGGCAGCGCCAGCCCCAAGCCCAGCGCCAGGAACACGCCCAGCGCGGCCGGCATCGAGGCGGCAAACGCATACGCCAGCGCGCCCCCCATGAACGGCGCGGTGCACGGGCTGGCCACCACCACGGCCAGCACGCCGGTAAAGAAGTCGCCGCTGGCGCCGTGACGCGAGGCCAGGCCGGCGCCGGTATTGGCCAGCGATGCACCCACCTGCACCACCCCGGACATCGCCAATCCCACCGCCAGCATGACGCAGGCCAGTACGCCGACCAGCACCGGCTGCTGCAACTGCGAACCCCAACCCAGTGTGTGCCCGGCCGCGCGCA
>JBDTIE010000050.1:0-21967 GCA_039936515.1 Rhodanobacter sp.
GGGGAAAATACTTTTGCCCCTCGAACCAGCCGCCCTTGATCGTCGCCTCGCGTGCCGCCACCACGAACACGCCCAGCGGCGTGTTCACCCGCACATACGCGACATTGCCCAACAACATCCGCTGGCCCTCGTGTCCGACGATCCGTTGCGGTGATGGTGGCACCGCAACGGAAAGGAAGCGAGCGCCTGTTTGCCGCACAGGAACGGATCAGGACGCAGCTTCGATGCCTGCTCGCCAGGCTACCGAGGTGCCGCCGGTTGCCCTCGGCAGCCGTCACCGTCTGCCGGGACATGCGGTGACGTGCTGGGCGAAAGTGCCCTCCGGCCGAGGTTTCAGCCGGCGGTATTGCGCCGGCGCAACACGCCCAACCCGATCAGACCCATGCCGAGCAGAAAGATCCCCGCCGGCATCGGCTCCGGGACGGTCACCGGGTCCAACCCTTCGATGACGTCGTTGCCGCAATACATGGTCCAGTGGAAGCCGAAGCTGCGGGGATTCAGATCAAGGCCTGCCGTATCCAAGCTGAAGCTGAGAAAGCCGTCGCCGACGGTCCACGATCCGGTGTTCCCAGTCGCTGTCGCCAAGGACTTGTTCACCGCCACTGCCTGACCATCGCGGTAGATGCAGCGGCCGGCGCAATCCATGAAGTCGTTGGAGAGCAGGACGCCGGGATTGTGGTTGCCCGCGTTGCCGGCACCAAGTGCGTATACCGTGCCGGTGCCACCGAAGTTGTTCAGCGGATTGTCCAGCGAAAACCCGTAGGTCCAGTGGTTGCCATTGGTGGCGTTGTCAGTGCTGTAGGGACCGGAGCCATGCGGGGTCCAGCCGGTTGAGAGAAGCAGGTCACCGTAGCCAATCCCGGTTCCATTTCTCGTCCATTGCGAGTCGGTGCCCGCGTGTCCGGCGAAGTTGGTATGGATAGTGACGGTGAGTTGATTGCCGGACAGTTTCGCGTCCATGCCATCCACGTTGAAGGTGGTCACCCCTGCGCCGGCGATCACATCGCCGTGACCATGGCCGTTGCCACCTTGGTAGGTATCACTCATCGGCATTGCCGAGGCGCTCGAAAAAACGGCCATCAGGCCGAGCGCGGTAATCAAAATCGGTAAATTCGCTTTCATGCTGTCCCCCTGTGGACTGACAAATTTCTCCCGGAGCGATGCCGCAGCTTCGCGACGACTGGCCTTCCAGTCGTCGTAGCGTCCAGTCTCCGAGCGTACATTTTTTGACGTTTCGACTGCTGCGAAAGACGTGCTGTCTCTTCCGCCGCCGCGTACAGATGCGCAAAATTTGTGCCATCAGACCGATGCGTTATCATTCAATGGCTTGCAGACGGGTCCATCGACCAAGGCGCAGATTTTGTAATCTATTTCGACGGTTTTGGCCCGGCTCAGCGGGAAGGCAAAACCGGATCAGCGTGCACCCTGCAAGCGAACCCATTTGCCCACGACAACGCCTCGCGACAGCGATGACGCGAGGGTCGTGATCAGGCTCGCGCCGACAGTTTTGCGCGGCGCAAAGTCAGGCCGATCAAGCCAAGCGCGCCAAGGCCGAAAAACCACGTGGGTGACGGTTCCGCTACCGACAGGTCAGGCCGCTGGTGTTGAAGTTGCCGAGGGCCAGCCCGGTGTTCTTCATCTTGGTGCCGGTGAACCAGAACTCGACCTTGTTGAAGCCAACGTCACTGGACAGGTTGAATGTTCAGGGCTTTCCGTTCAGTGAGCTGGCTGAGTGCCTGGTGCCTTTGGGGCTGAGGCTGGAGGCGACTTCAACGTCGTCCAGGCAGGCCACCACGTTCCATTGCTCGGAGACTGCGGTCGAACCGTCGATGTCCCAGCCCTGTCCTGACGCGGTGGAAACCGATGTCGTGTAGTTCACGGTCAGATAAATGCCGGGGCCGCCACGATCGATGATTTCACCCCCGCTACGCAGGAACCAAGTGCCCAGACCCAGTCCGTTCGAGCCCGCGCCGGTGGCGCCGATGGCAGCTGCGTACCCAGGGGCCGGGGCGTCGAGCTTGCCAGTGACGTCGTTCAGGAACCCTTGCGGGGTCGTGTCCTTGCCACCGGCTTTCTCGAGGAACGCACCGCTGAAAGTGACGCCTTCGCTGGCGTATTGGTTGGTCACCACATCGTTGGCGGCCAAGCCCTTGCCCGGCGCGTCTTTAAAAATGGCCAGCGTCGCCGAGACTTGCATCGACGCGAAGAGGGCAATGACACTTGCCAGACCTGCCAGATACTTCGCTTTCATGACTTGATTTCCGTCCCGTTCGACGTGGATGACGGTTTGTTCCAGGCAAGGCACGCAAGGCCTGCACCAAGGAAAACGGCACCTTGAATCATGGGCTTGCGCACAGCCGCCGGGATTGCACACTTGTTTATGAATAATGTCGACGCCTTGTCCCGGAGTTAACGACCGGCGGAGTCCATGACCATCGGAACAAACGCGTACCCTTCGACCGACGCGGGCTTGGGTGAAGTCGAGCAGGTCATTGACCACCGCGATGGTCAAATCGTCCGGTACGGCTCCTCCATTTGCGCGTCCGACATGCCATGTGATTGACTAGCGGGCTTGTGGGCACAAGACCGTGCCGGTTGAAGTGGAGTCTTATGGCGATTGGTGTCTGGATCAGTTTGGGTCTTTATTTCGCCTTGATGCTTGCGATCGGTTTTTACGCCTACCGCAACTCTACGTCGTCGTCGGAGGAATACATCCTCGGCGGACGCAAGCTTTCACCGGCGGTGGCCGCACTGTCTGCAGGTGCCTCGGACATGAGTGGGTGGCTGCTGCTGGGATTGCCCGGGGCGCTGTTCCTCAGTGGCCTGGCTTCAGCCTGGATCGGCATCGGTCTGACCGTGGGTGCATTGGTGAACTGGATCGTGGTGGCGCCGCGCCTGCGCGAGCAGACCGAGCGCTACGACAACAGCCTGACGATCCCGCAATTCCTCTCCAACCGGTTTCCCAGCAGGGCGATGGCATTGCGCGTGGTCTCGGCCGTGATCGTGGTGGTGTTTTTTTCGGTATACACCGCATCGGGTCTGGTGGCTGGCGGCAAGCTCGCTGAAAGCGCTTTCAGCTCGGTGCTCGACTTCAGCTGGATGAGCGACTACGCGGCGGGCGTGTCGCTGACGCTTGCGGTGGTGCTGGTGTACACGGTCATCGGCGGATTTCTTGCGGTCAGCCTCACGGATTTTTGCCAGGGCGTGATCATGATGCTGGCGCTGGTCATCATGCCCGCTGTGGTGCTTTTCGGACCCGGTGGCGGCGGCATATCGCAGGCGTCGCAAACGCTCGCGACGGTGGATCCGAACTTCCTGTCATGGTTTTCCGGGCTGACCGTTGTCGGCTTCCTGTCCGCCGTGGCCTGGGGCTTGGGCTACTTCGGACAGCCACACATCATCGTGCGCTTCATGGCCATACGCTCCATCAGGGAAGTTCCCACCGCGCGTAACATCGGCATGTCGTGGATGGTCATTTCGGTGATCGGGGCGATCAGCTTGGGAGTATTCGGGCGTGCCTATGCTGTGCGCAACGGGCTTGTGATCGACGACCCCGAGACGATCTTCATCGTGCTGGCCAAGTTGCTGTTCCACCCGCTGGTCACCGGCTTCCTGTTTGCGGCACTGCTGGCGGCGGTGATGAGCACCATTTCCAGCCAGCTGCTGGTGGCTTCGTCCTCATTGACCGAGGATTTTTACCGGCTGTTTCTGCGCAAGAAGGCCAGCGAAAAAGAAACCGTGCTGATTGGTCGCGTGAGTGTGTTGCTGGTGGGCATCGTCGCCGCCGTCATCGCGTGGGATCCGACGTCCAAGGTGCTGGGCCTGGTCAGCCATGCCTGGGCCGGTTTTGGCGCAGCCTTTGGCCCGCTGATCGTGCTGGCGCTGACCTGGCGGCGCATGACCGGCACCGGGGCCGTAGCCGGCCTGGTCGTCGGTGCATTGACGGTGATGGGCTGGATCGCACTGGGCTGGGACGCGAGTTTCCTTGGTGGACCGGGTGTATACGAGATCATCCCCGGCTTCGCTGCCGCGTGGGCGGCCATCTATTTCGTCAGTCTCGCCACCGAGAGCCAGGGCGAATTTCGCGAAAAAGACGTCAGCGACAAATTTCGAGGGTGAATTTCCGGCAGCTGCCTGCCTGTGGCATGCGTTTGCGAGAGTTTCCATTACTCGTGTGCAAGCAAACCCGTCGCGTGTGTCATCTTTGGCCTTTTAACGCTGCGCCGCAGGCATCGCTGTCGCGTTAGCAGCCCGTGCTTTGGTTACCGCCTGCCCATCCATGTTGACCAGCATCCGCACCGCCACGCCGTTGTTGCTGAGCACCGTATTCCTGTTGATGGGGGTAGGCCTGCTGCACACGCATATCGCGCTGGACGGGCGGACGCTGGGCTTTTCGGTGGGCATGATCGGCGTGCTGACGTCGGCCTATTACGCCGGGTTCCTGGTCGGCACGTATACCATCCCGCGGCTGACGCACCGTATCGGCCACATCCGCACCTTCGCGTTTTGCTCGGCGCTGGTGACGCTGGTGGTGTTGGTACAGGCGCTTGACCCGGCGTATGGCGTGTGGTTCGTGCTGCGTGTGCTTCAGGGGCTGTTGCTGGTCGGCCTGTACGCGATCATCGAAAGCTGGCTGAACGCTGCGGCTGAACCGTCCCATCGCAGCTCGGTGTTCGCCGTCTACATGATGGTCAACCTCGGTGCCAGCGCGGTGGCGCAGCAGTTTCTGCGTATCCGCGGCGAGGGCTTCGTGCTGTTTTGTGTCGTGGCGATCCTGTTTTGCGCCGCCAGCCTGCCGGTGCTGGCGAGCCGGCAGCCGCAGCCACACATTCGTTCCATACCGCAGGTGCAGATCAGACGGCTGTTTCGCCTGGCACCTACGGCGTTGGTCAGCGCGCTGCTGTCCGGATTGGCGCTGGGTGCGTTCTGGGGCCTGCTGCCGTTGTATGCGGCAGCACGCGGACTGGGCATCGGGGCAATCGGTACCTACATGAGCGTCGCCATTGCCGGTGGCGTCTTGTTGCAATGGCCGCTGGGACGCTTTTCCGACCGCATTGACCGCCGCCTTGCACTGTCGTTGATCGGTGCCACTGCGGCCCTTGCGGCCCTGGTCAATCTGGTTTTGCCAAGCGTTGGCGGTGTGGCGGCGATGGTGGTGATCTTCGTGTTCGGTGGCATGAGCTTCACGGTGTATCCCATTGCCGTGGCACACTTGGTCGACTACGTGCACCGCGACGAGCTTTTGTCAGCGTCCAGCACGGTGCTGCTGGTCAACGGCGTCGGCTCGGCGCTGGGGCCGCTGGTGGCCGGGGCACTGATGACGCTGATGAGCCCGCATCTGCTGTTTGTCTGGTTCGCTGTGCTCGACGGCATGCTTGCCGCGTATGCGTTTTATCGTTTCATGCACCGCAAGCGCGAAGTGACACCCGACGACAATTTCGTGCCGTTGGTGAACACCACTCCCAGCTCCCTGGATGTGCACCCGAGCGATGCTGGAAGGCCAAGCCAGCGATAGGGCGTTGTTGCGGGCCAGCGGACGTCCGGACGTCCTGAACGCCGACCGGGCGCTGCCAGCAGCAGAATATGCGCCGTGCCAGGAAACTACTTCGACGCGGGCCCCGGCGCGGCTTGGCCAATGGCCCAAACATCGGCAGGCTGCTGCGCTGGGCACGGGCGGCGCCGTCCGGAGCTTCATCGACTGTGGGTGATTCAGTCGTCCGCGGGCACGCTGACCTTGCCCTTTACGCCGTTGTGGCGAATGTCGCCGCTGCCGGTGGAGCGAACGCTGAAGGCGCCGCCTACATCGTTGGCCGTGACGTCGCCCGAACCGGTACTGCCTACCTCAACGTCGTGTCCGATCTGGCCCAGCGCGATATCTCCCGAGCCGGTCGAACCCACGCTGACCGAACCTTTGACGTGACTGAAGCTGAGGTCTCCCGAACCGGAATTACCTGTGCGGACATCGCCGTTTACCCCATCCACCTTGACGTCGCCAGAGCCCGTGGAAAGCAGATCGACGCTGCCTACTTGCTGCGCGTTTACATCGCCTGAGCCAAGCTTCAGCGTCAGCGCGCCGGCTATCCCGGACGCCACCAGATCGCCGGAGCCGGTCGAGAAATTCAGCGCCGCCAGTTGCTGCGCCTTGACGTCGGCGGAGCCTGACTCGATGCGGATTGCCAACGTCGCCGGCACGCGTACCTGCAACTTCAAGTACGCGTAACGCGAGCCGAACAGGCTGCCGATATTGAAGCCATGATCGTTGGGTACCACCACCGCAGCGCTGGCGCCATCACGCTTGGCACCGACCTGCAGGCTCTCCAGCGCCGCTGCCGTGGAGGCGCACGCGGTGCCGCGCACCTGCACCTGATTCAAGCCGGCCACGCCCTGGATATCCAGATCAGACGCACCGAGCTTCAGCACCAGGTTTTGCAAGCCGATGGCGTCGAGGTTGGCATCACGCGGCGCGCTGTAACGGCAATCCGCGGCATGGGCGGCCACTGGCAAAGCCAGCACCAGCAACACAAAGGCAAGCTTGCGCATGGCATTACTCCAGATCAGCGACAGACAAATGGTTGGGAAAATCCACGCGCCGGTGCCCGGCGCCCATGTACGGTGGCAAGGCGTTGGCCCGCCTCGATTACCTGCCGGCGCGAACGCTTGCCGATGCAAGCGGTCGTGTGCCCTGTGACAGATGAAGCCCGCCGCGCAGCTACAGTTTCTCGAATTCCCGTTTGAGGTCGTAGCCCTTGTCGGTCACGATGCGCTCAAGCGTCCTTACGCGTTGCTCCAGCGTGTCGATGCGGGTTTGGTTCTGCGGGTTTTCGCGTGGCTGGGTTTGCTTCAGGCGCAGGTGGTCCCGGAAGATGCGCGCCCCGAAAACGATGATGATGATGCTCAGTACGAAGAGATAGCTGTCGTCCATCGTTGGTTCCTAGTGTTCCAGGTCGCGAAATTGGCGGTCGAGGTCGTAACGGCTCGACGTGACGTAGCCTTCCATGTGCTGCAACTTCATGTCCAGCTCGCGGAAACGATGGCGCACATCGCGGAATGTGCCGCCCGCCGAGCGCCTGACGCTGCGCCAATATTCCTCATCGGTATCCCAATCGTAGAGTGTGTCCGGCTTGCTCGGAAGCATGAAGCCGAGGATGAGATACACACCCAGCGTCAGCACGTTGAACCAGAGCAGCGCGACGATCGCCAGGGCCCGGGTAAGGGTGAGGTTCCAGCCAAAGTAATCGGCCACGCCAGCGCACACGCCCATGATCTTGCCGTTGTGCGGATCCCGGTAAAAGCGCTGCGCGCGCCAGCTTCTGTCGTGGGTCATGACTCAGCTCCGCTGGCGGCGTGATTGCCAGAAGCTGCGCTCATCGCCTTCGCCGTGATAGCGCAGCGGTCGCTCCGGCATGACCACGGCGGCAATGAAATAGGCCACCACGACGGACACCGGGAAGCACCAGCCCAGGGCAAGTGCGGCGATCCGCGTCAGCCACACCGGCCAATGCAGGCACTCGGCGATACCGGCGCATACACCAAGGATCACGCCGCGTTCGGAGTCGCGAAAAAGCCGGCGTCGGTCGTATTCGTCCCTTGAGTGATTCATGCCTTGTCCCTCCAGTTGGGTGTGTGTGCATCCAGGATGGTTTCCAGCGTCTTCACGCGGTCTTCCATCCGATTGGCTATTTGCCACAAGTCCGACAGCATTTTTTCGTCTTCGCGGGTGAGGCTCTGCGCATGCCGGCGCTGGGTCGTGTAATGCATGATCAGCCACAGTGGAGCTACGAAGATGCAGAAGATCGCGAAGATGGCGGTGAAATCCATTGCCGTTTACTCTGCGCTGGCTGGCTTCGCCGACCCCATGCGTACCTTCAGCGCGGCCAGCTCGGCCTCGACGTGGTCATTGGTCTCCAAGTCAGCGAATTCGCGATCAAGGTCGTGTTGTTTGCCAAGGTCGTAGGCTTCGACCTTGCCTTCCATGTGTCCGAGCTTGCGCTCGTAATGCTCAAAGCGACCCAGTGCGTTGTTGATGCGCTCGTCGTGGGTGCGGCTTCGCGCCTTCAGGCGATTGCTCGCGGTGTGCTGGCGGGTCTCGAGCGCCTTCTGACGATGCTTGGCGTCGGCCAGCTTCACTTGCAGCGCGGCAATGTCGTCGTTGAGTTTGGCCAAGCCCAGTTCAACGTCGCTGTACTGCTCCCTGAGCGAATCCTGGGCGCCGTCCATATGCTTCTTCTCGGCAAGCGCCGCCTTGGCCAGGTCGTCACGCCCCTTGGTGATGGCCAGTTCGGCCCGGCGCTGCCATTCGTCGGCCTCGCGCCCGGCGTGCGCCATGCGCCGTTCCAGTTCCTTGCGGTCGGCGATCGTGCGCGCCGCAGCGGAGCGCACCTCCACCAGCGTGTCCTCCATTTCCTGGATGATCAGCCGGACCACTTTCTCCGGCTCTTCAGCCTTGTCCAGCATCGCGTTGATGTTGGAGTTGATGATGTCGCTCATCCTCGAAAAAACGCCCATGTTTGCGTACCTCGTGATGTGAAGGGGCCACATGGTTCTTTGAGCAGATCTTGTGCCAAGTGGCCGAATGAGTGCAAGTGGTTGATGCATATCCAATTGTTCATCGGGACACATCGAATATCGAAACTGACGAGAGTGCAATTGACCGCCATATGGTGAAAATGGCCAAATTAAAGTCATAATGAATCCTGGATCGGGACGCGGGCATCGCGTCTCGCTTGTCAGCGTGAGCCCCATGTCAGACCTGCAGTCACCCGATGCTGAAACCACGGCAATGCTGGGCGAGTCGCCGGCGTTCCTGGATCTGCTTGAACATGCCTCGCGTGTCGCTGCACTGAACAAGCCGGTGCTGGTCATCGGCGAGCGCGGCACCGGCAAGGAGTTGATTGCGGCGCGACTGCACTATCTTTCGCCGCGCTGGGCCGCTCCGCTGGTCAAGCTCAACTGCGCGACATTGACCGAAGCCTTGCTAGAGACCGAGTTGTTCGGCCACGAGGCAGGTGCCTTCACCGGCGCCACGCGACGCCACGTTGGTCGTTTCGAGAAGGCAAATGGCGGCACGCTGTTCCTCGACGAGCTGGCCAGCGTTTCGATGCGCGTGCAGGAAAAGATCCTGCGTGCCGTGGAGTACGGCCAGTTCGAACGCGTCGGTGGCAGCCAGACGCTGACGGTGGACGTGCGCATCGTGGGCGCCACCAACAGCGACTTGCCGGCGGCCGTGCGGGCCGGGCAATTTCGTGCCGACTTGCTTGACCGGCTGGCCTTCGATGTATTGACCGTGCCGCCTTTGCGCGCGCGCGCGGAGGACATCATGCAACTGGCCGAGCATTTTGCGGTGGCCATCAGCCGCGAACTGGGGCGGGAAATGTTTGCCGGATTCACCGCGTCCGCGCGCGCGGCACTCGTCCAATACGCATGGCCGGGCAACGTGCGGGAATTGAAAAACGTGGTGGAGCGATCGGTTCACCGCGCCGTGGCCGACGAGCCGGTCGATGCCATAGTCTTCGATCCTTTCGCCTCCGCCTTCCGTCTTCCGCTGCAGGTTGAGCCGGAAATTGCCCCGGTGGCGCGGCCTGAAGCACCGGTCCGATTTCCATGCGATATCAAGATGGAAATTGCCCAGCTCGAAACCGATCTGATCAAGCGCGCACTTGCCCAGTCCCGCTATAACCAGATCGAGGCTGCGCCGCTGCTGGGCCTGGGCTATCACCAACTGCGCGCGTTGTTGCGCAAGCACCGCATGGTGAAATCACGCAGTAACCAGGATGGATCGACGTCGGCCTGACTCTCAGGTTTGTCCGATCCCGCAGGCGGGCAGAGTTTGTGCCGGGTGCTGACGGACATCCGCACCGCGCAGTTGCTTGACCCCGTTCGGGGTGGGGGCGAAGCTCTCCACTTTGCACTGGGTGGATAGCAGGCATGCAATTGCGTTGCGACTGGTCCGAGCGCGTTGTCGTGGATTCGTCTGCGATGGACTGGGCCAATTCCCCCGCGCACGGCGTGCAGCGCAAGATGCTCGAACGCGACGGCGACGAGGTGGCACGGGCCACCTCGATCGTTCGCTACGCGCGCGGTTCGCGCTTCAACCGACATGTGCACGAGTTGGGTGAAGAATTGTTCGTGCTCGACGGCGAGTTCCGCGACCAGAGCGGTCGCTTCGGCATCGGCTCCTATATCCGCAATCCACCCGGTTCGGCACATGCGCCGTGGTCTGATGGCGGCTGCGTGCTGTTCGTGAAGCTGCGCTACTTCGATCCGTCCGACCGGGCGTCGGTGGTGGTGCTTGCACGCGACACGTCCTGGTTGCCAGGCCTGGTGCCTGGCCTGTCGGTCATGCCGTTGCACGAGTTTGGTACTGAGCACACCGCGCTGGTGCGCTGGGCGCCGGGCACGTATTTCAAGGCACACCGCCACTTCGGTGGCGAAGAGATCCTGGTGGTCGACGGCGTGTTCGAGGACGAGTACGGGCGCTATCCGGCCGGCAGCTGGATTCGCAGTCCGCACCTGAGCCAGCACCAGCCTTTCAGTCGCGAAGGTTGCACCATCCTGGTCAAGACCGGGCATCTGGTCGCCGACGTTGCGGTCGTACCCTGAGCGAACCTGCCTGCGCAGTGACGTGACCGGCCTGACATTGGCGATTCTTTCGCCGAAAAACCGGAACCTGCCATGGGCTTGGGTACCACTCGCCGCGCGGCGATCCAACAGGTGCGATTGCTGCACGTTTCATCGCGATTCTGGCGTGCAGATCGGCCGATAAGCATGCGATGGCAGACATGTAGTTGTGTCGAATTTCCTTACAACATCGCATTTACGCCCTTTAGCTGGCCGGCCTTGGAGTGGCGCCGTTTTCGGACCACGCCGACGCGAAAATCAGCGGAGCCGTGAGGGGAAGGTATTCGGGATTTTTTACACTTTACTCAGACGGCTGAGCAGGGGAACGAAAAATAATTCCCCGAATCAGCCACTTGTGAAAGTGGCGTCAATTATGCTTGCAAGCACCTTGCTACACCATTTGATACTCAAATCAAGTATTCAAGGAGGCTGTATGTATTGCAAACAACTCTTGAAATTGATTGTCCTGGGCTCCGGCCTGGCATTGTCCAGCGCTGTGCTCGCCGGTCCGCTCAATATCCTGTGGTACACCGGCGGCATTGTGTCGGGCGGGTCCAGCATTTCCGATTACAACACCGCCGTAAGCAACCTGGCCGCACTGGCCCCGACCTCCCCGGGTGGCAATACGTGGAATATCACGTATTGGAACACGGGAGCGATGCCCACCGGGACGTTCAATGCGCTGGTCATTGCGTCACCGGAGGGTGGCTGGACTACCAACCCGGACTACTCTGCATTGCAATCGGCCATCGGCGGTGGATCAGTCGCGTTTGGCAACCGGCTTTTGCTAACCGGACAAGATGCAGACTGGCACTACCAGAACGTTCCAGGTCCAAGTGCCTTTGACGGGCCGCAGGGCTTTTTGCTGGACAGCATCAATTGGGCTGGCAGCGGCACGGGCATGGGTCTGGTGGCTTTGGGCATGGATGGCGTCAGTGGGTGCTCGGGAGGGCCGGCGCTGGGACTGACCGGCTACACGGGCCAGTGCAATTCATCCGACAGCGTGCAGATTCCCGCAGCTTATGCCAGTTTCCCTATCAACACGGGGCTTTCGTCTGCCGGGCTGAGCAACTGGGGCACTTCTGCCCATGCGGAGTTCTCTGCTCTGGATCCGGCGATGTGGATCGGCATCAACGTGGACGGCAATGTGCCTTGCAGTGCAGGCTCGCTTGACTGCCGTTATGTAACCATCGTCAGCGCCGCGACCGGCGGCGGTGGCATCGGCACGTCGGTTCCAGAACCGGCAGACTTGGGCATGTTCGGTTTGGGGCTGTTGCTGATGGGCGGGCTCCTGGGCGCACGCCGACGCCATGGCGAGGTTTGACCCGAAGAGTGCTGGCGAGCGGGGATCCAATCCGACCCCGCTCGTATAGAAATGGCCCGCCAGTGTCATGGCGGGCCATTTTTTCACGGAAATCTTCAATTTTGGCAGGCACTGGGCCCCGGAACTTGCGAGTTCGATCTTGATCGCCCACGCACGTCACCGACGGCCGTGGCCACGTCCCATGCCATTGACGCTGGCATCGGACCGCAAGGTTGAGCATCCGTAGTCACAAAGGGTGTTGCCGATAAAACTGCTCGAGCTGGCGATAGACATCCGGCAAGTGCTGACGCAACGTCGCCGGGTCCTCGAAGAATTGCTCGCTGGCAACGGCAAAAAACTCGGCCGGGCTTTCCAGCGCATAGGCGTCCAGTGGCAAGGCCGTACCGTCGCGTCGCTGGTTGCGCAAGTCATCCCAGGCGCTCGAGAAGACCTTGGACCACACGCGACGATCCATCCGCCGGTGCAATGGCGGGAAGCCGTTGGCGTCGCCGTTGAGCATGTCCAGTTTGTGCGCCATTTCGTGGATGACCACGTTGTGCCCCGGTTTGTTGTCGATGTTGAGCACATCTGCCCATGACAGGATCACCGGACCGCGCCCCCACGCCTCGCCGGCCATCACCGTGTTGGTCTGGTGGACCACGCCCGCGGCGTCGGTCAGCGGACGACGCGGGATGAATGCCTCCGGGTACACGATGATGCTGTGCCAACCGTCGTACCAATCGATGCCCAGTTTCAGGATGGGCACGCACGCATGCGCCGCAAGCAAAACGCGGCCGGCATCGTCAAGATGCAAACCGTTGGTCGGCTCCAGCGACTTGCTCTGCAGAAACAGCGTTGCCAACACGCGCAGCGTCGCCTGGTCGGAAGCCCCCAATCGCCGAGCTGAGGTACAGCTCCGCAGCGCCTCTCGCCAAAGTGCTTCGGCGATCGGGTATTGGGCGACGATGCGCCGTGCACGCCAGTTTCTGATCTTGTTGAACATGGCCACATGCTGGAGAGGGTCGCAACATCAAGAGCATCAGGGTGGCAGTGCGCTTTCTCAAGCAAGAAGGCATCGCTGCCGGCGCAACGTGACGCCCCTTTCCCAACACAACAGGTCATATTCCCGGAACCGCTTCACGGACAGGCGGTCGGGGAGGAAGAGGGCTGTCGCAGGCGCGTGAGAAGCGGCCCGCATGACGCCGCCCCATTGGCCTCGTAACGAGGCGTTCGTCATGAGCTGCACGCCGTTGCCTGCTGGTTCATGTTGGCCTGCAACGCCTTGCATTTGTCGCTAAAGAACTGGCGACACAAGCCGTTACCCGTGTTGGGAGCTGCGAACTGGAGGTGCCGATCGCTGCTGCGGCTGGCGCTGGTACGCGATGTGTGCAAATGAAGGGAATGAGGCAACCCCAAGGTTGTCCATCTACACGAAGCAGGTTTGGCGAGGATTGCCAAGCCCAAAAGGAGACTCAAATGAAACGTTATCTGTGCCTGATCGTCCTGGCCTTGCTCGCCTGCATGGCGATGCCTGCGCTTGCTGGTGAAGACCACGCCGCACTGGTGAAAAGCGTCAACGGCGATGTGCAAGTCACGCGCCAGCACGATACGTTTGCAGCAAGTAGCGGCACCAAGCTGCTGGTATCGGACCGGGTGGTCGCAGCCTCCGGTGCTTCGGCCGCCATCGTCTTTCGCGACGGCACCTTGCTGACCCTGGGTTCGGGAGCGGACATCCTCGTGCGCGACTACGTGTTCGAGCCCAAGGATGGCAAGTTCGCTTTTTCGCTGTATCTGGCCAAGGGTTCGGCGATCTACGAGTCCGGCAAGATCGGCAAGTTGTCACCACAGTCGGTGAAGGTCGATACGCCCAAGGCGACCGTTGGAGTGCGTGGTACCCGCTTTCTGGTCGAAGCGGACTGATCGGTCATGGTCCGCTCGTCCAACAGCATCCGGCTGTTCTCAATCGTGCTGCTGGCGCTCTCAGCACTGGTGTCCGGCTGCGCCACGACCCGCATCACATTGCTTCCCGACCACAGCGGTCACGTCGGTGAAGTCACGGTGACCAACGCGCAAGGCCAGCAACGCATCGACCAGGCTTTCAACACGGTCGCAGTTGACGGGCCGACTTCAGCGCCGGGCAAGCCGCGCGCCGTTGATCGCCAGAGCTTCGAGAGCGCGCACCGCACATTGATCGATGCGCAACCGACGCCGCCGCGCAGCTTTGTGCTGAACTTTCTGTTTGACAGCATGGAACTGACGCCAGCGTCCCGGAAGATGTTGCCGGAGGTCCTGCAGGTGGTGCGCGAGCGCCTGCCGACCGAGGTCGCCGTGTTCGGGTATGCGGATTCCTCCGGCACGACGCAATACAACATGGCGTTGTCCGCGGAGCGCGCCCGGGCCGTGGCCAAGCTGTTGAAGCAGATCGACCCGCACCTGCCAGTCACGGTGCAGTACTTCGGCGATACGGCCCCGTTGGTGCCCACGCCGAAGGGTGTTCCCGAACCGAGAAACCGGCGCGCCGAAATTTTCGTTCTCTAAGGCAGGTCTGCCATGACGCCCGTCCTTTCACACGCGAGGCTTCCGCGGCGCCTGGGTCTGTTCTTCGTGCTGGCTGGCGTGATGACGGCGGTGGCCGTCGGCTTGGGCGGTGTGTTCGGCATCGCTCCGGTCGCACGGCTGGATCGCCTGGTGCTGGACAGCTTGCTGGTGCGGACCGCCTCAGGCGCTGCCGCGCCGGGCACGGTGGTGGTGGATATCGACGAAGTGAGCCTGTCTGCGGTCGGTCAATGGCCATGGCCACGCTACCGCGTGGCGGAGTTGATCAAGCAGATTGCAGCCGCGCATCCGTCAGCCATCGCCATGGACATCGTGTTTCCCGAAGCCGACCGTGCTTCGCTGGCAGACATCAAGCAGACCTTCAAACGCGATTTCGGCATCGACGTCTCCTTCCATGGCGTGCCGCCGGGCTTGCTGGACAACGACGGCTACCTTGGCCAGGAAATGGCACGCGCCGATGCCGTCGGTGCCCGATACTTCTACTTCGACTACGTCACGCGTACCGACCACCCGGTGCGGCCCGGCGTGGGCTTCGACGGGCGTGTCGACCTGCTGTCGCTCAACCAGGCGCGCGGCGTCCTCAACAGTGTCGACGCCATTGACTCGCAGACGCGCGTCAGCGGTTTCGTCAACAGTCGTATCGATGCCGACGGCGTGTTGCGGCGACTGCCGTTGTTGATCGAGTACGACGGCGTCGTCCACGCCAGTCTGGCATTGGCCGCCACCATGCGTGCGCTGGGCATCAAGTCCGGGTCCATTGAATCAGGTCGCGACGGGTTGTCCATCCGCATAGGTTCGCACCGCATTCCCGTGGACAGCGCTGGATACGCGTTGTTGCGCTTCAACGGGCCGTCGCAACGCTATGACAGCATTCCGGCCGTTGATGTCCTGGGCGGGCGCGTGCGGCCAGCGGACCTGCGTGGTCGCATCGTCTTCATCGGATCTTCGGCATTCGGCTTGCACGACATGCAGTCGACGGCGGTGGACGGGAATTTCCCTGGCTTGAAGATCCAGTCGGTGATGGCGCAGAACATCCTCGACGACAATTCGGTACGCGTTCCCGATTGGGGCAGCAAGGCCGCGTTGCTGTTGGGCCTGCTCGCGGCGCTGGGGTTCTCCATGCTGTTCGTAGCCGGCCGCGGGTTGATTTTGCTGAGCGCATTTTGCGTGTTGACCGGGGCCTCCCTAATTGGGCTGGCTGCGGCGGTCTTCGTGCGCGCTGGCCTGTTTATTCCGGTGAGCGCGCCTTTGCTGGCGCTGGTCGCGCTGCTGCTGCTGGCCTTCGTGGTGCGCTTTGCCATGAGCCAACGCCGGGCGCGCCGCTGGCGCAGGGAACTGGAAAACGCGCGCCAGGTGACCATCGAGTCGATGGCCGCGGTGGCCGAGACCCGCGACCCGGAGACCGGTGCGCACATCAAGCGTACCCAGCACTACGTGCGCGCCATTGCCCAGCGCTTGCGCCGCAGCGGACACAACACGCAAACCCTGACCAAGGAATACATCCACCTGTTGTTTCTGTCCGCACCGCTGCATGACATTGGCAAGGTCGGCGTGCCTGATCACATCCTGCTCAAACCCGGGCCGCTGACTCCCGACGAGATGAAGATCATGCGACGCCATGCGGAATTTGGTCGGGACATCATCCTGAGCACGGCCAAACAGATCCAGGGCGACAACTTCCTCGTAATCGCCGGCGACATTGCCGCCACCCATCACGAGAAGTGGGACGGGACCGGCTATCCAGCCGGGTTGCGCGGCCTGGACATCCCGCTTTCAGGCCGCATCATGGCCGTCGCCGACGTCTATGACGCGTTGATCAGCCGCCGCTGCTACAAGGATCCGTTCCCGCACGAACGCGCGGTGGCGCTGATGCGCGATCTGCGTGAGACCACCTTTGATCCGACCGTGCTGGATGCCTTCTTTGCCATCGAGACGGAGATCACGCAGATCGCCGCCCGCTTCCGCGACGAACGCAAACACGATGCCGAGCCTGTGCAGTAGGTGACGCCACAGGCGGCAGGCTTGCGTGTGCGGCGCGACACGCAGGGGGCAGCAACTTGTTTTGCCGATCGACGGCAGGGCCGGGCCACCATTGGTGCGTGCGTCGGGGCAGGTGGCGATCGCACTAGACTGCAGGTCCGGACCTTTCGGCTTGCCTGGAGTTGTGCGATGAATCTGCGCCACTGGTCTTTGCTCTTCGTGTGTTTGCTGATGCTTGGCGTGCCCGTGGCGGGCGTGGCGGCGGCACCGTTGCGGGTGATGACCTTCAACGTGCGTGTGCCGGTGGATACCGGCATGAATGCATGGGCCAACCGCCGCGAACTGATGGTGAAGGTGATCCAGGATGCGCATCCGGATCTGCTGGGCACGCAGGAGTTGACGCAGGAACAGGGTGAGTATCTTGCCGCGCAGCTCCCCGGCTACGCCTGGTTCGGCCAAGGCCGCGACGGCGGCACGAAGGGTGAGCACATGGGTGTGTTCTATCGTACGGACCGGCTGAAGGTCGAGCGCTCCGGTGATTTCTGGCTGTCTGACACGCCCGAGGTCGCCGGCAGCAAGACCTGGGGACAGCCTTATCCGCGTATGGTCACCTGGGCGCGCTTTGCCATGCGCGATGGCAGCGGCGCGTTCGATTATTTCAATACCCATTTTCCGTATCGCCCCGAGGATGTGCGTGCGCGCATGCTCAGTGCCGATGCGATTCTGCAGCGCATCGACAAGCTGCCAGCCGGGACGCGGGTGATACTGGCAGGGGATTTCAATTGCGGTCCAGGTACACCGGTGCACGCCAGGCTGACCGCAAGCCTGCACGATGCCTGGATGGCCGCAGCCACGCGCTCGGGGCCGGCCAAGACCTTTCACGACTTCACCGGGAACGCCGATGAGCGTATCGACTGGATACTGAGTCGCGGCTTCAAGGTCCTCGCGGTGCATACCATCGGCACGCATGAAGGCGCGCGCTATCCCTCCGACCACTTCCCGGTTCTGGCCGAGCTCGGTTGGTAATGATCGCGGCAGGCAGATGCAGCGTTCGCGCTGCGCGACGGAGCGATGCGCTCCACGGATTTGAGCAGGCGGTGAGGCGGGATGCACGGCACCCGCCGGGCTTGATACCTGCCGCGCATGTGCGGCAGGTCATGCACACGGGCGCCGGGTGCGCTGCGATAATGGCACGAGCTAACCGTGTGCTGACGCCCGCCGCGGCGGCGTACGATGCCCCATCCATTGCGGTAACGACATGAATTTGCACGCGACCACGTCAGGCGCGGACGCCGCGACTGCGGTGGCTGCGGATCCGCCGGCTCCGACGAGTCCGGCAGCACGGCACCCGCGCACACGCTATGGCGTGATCGGCGCGGTGAGTTTCGTGCACATGTTGAACGACATGATGCAGGCGGTGATCGTCACGATCTATCCGCTGCTCAAGCATGACTTTGCACTCAACTTCGTGCAGATCGGCATGATCACGCTGACCTTCCAGCTGACTGCCTCGCTCCTGCAGCCAGTGGTCGGCATGATCACCGACCGCCACCCGTTGCCGTACTCGCTGCCGGTGGGCATGTGCTTCACGCTGGTGGGACTGTTGTTGTTGTCGGTCGCGCCGTCGTATCCGATGCTGCTGTTGGCGGTGGCCTTGATTGGATGCGGCTCGTCGGTGTTCCACCCCGAATCGTCAAGGGTTGCGCGCATGGCTTCGGGAGGGCGCTACGGTCTTGCCCAATCGCTATTCCAGATCGGTGGCAATACCGGACAGGCGCTGGGCCCGCTGCTGGCTGCTGCCGTCGTCCTGAAGTTCGGGCGCCCTGACGTTGCGTGGTTTGGCCTGGCGGCGCTGGTGGCGATCGTCGTTTTGCTGCAGGTCAGCCGCTGGTATCGCGGTCATGTCAACGAACGCGTCCGGCAGCGGGTGGCGACCGACCGCCCATTGTTTCCTGCGCGCGTGATGCGGCGCACGGTGGGCATCCTGTTCGTGTTGATGTTCTCAAAGTTCTTCTACCTTGCGAGCATCAGCAGCTATTACGAGTTTTTCCTGATGCACCGTTTCCAGTTGAGCATGCACGCGTCGGCCAACCTGCTGGCTGTGTTCCTGTTTGCCGTGGCCGTGGGCACACTCATTGGTGGACCACTGGGTGATCGTATCGGACGGCGCCGGGTGATCTGGTTTTCGATCCTGGGCTGCGCGCCGTTCACGCTGGTGTTGCCGTATGTCGGTCTGGGCTGGACAGTCGGCCTTAGCGTGGTGATCGGGTTGATCCTGGCCTCGGCGTTCCCGGCCATCATCGTCTATGCGCAAGACATGTTGAGTCACCGCATCGGCATGGTCTCGGGCCTGTTCTATGGCTTCAGCTTTGGTCTGGGTGGCATCGGTGCGGCCGTGCTGGGCGTGATTGCCGACCGCTCCGGCATCGTGTTCGTTTATCAACTGTGTGCGTTCCTGCCGCTGCTGGGCCTGCTGGCCGTATTCCTGCCCGATGTGCGACCCCCTGAGGAAGCCGGCCAGGCATGCGCACCGGCGCCTGACACGCAGGCCGTTGCATTTGCCGACCGATGAGTTGTTGCGTGCCTGGCGTCACCGGCGAACGGTCAATGCACAGTGCTTGTGCCATCGCAGGGAACGGCGGCGTGGCGGCGGCAACACGGTGCAATGCCCCGCATCAATGCTGCAGGCGTTGCAGATAGGCGCGGATTCGTCGTGCGTTGGTGCCGACATCGCTCTTGCCTACGCGGGACACCGAGCGCACGTCGATCTGGCTGCCATCGGCGGTCGCCGCGACGCGGATCACCACGTCGTCCTTGAAGCCGAACCACAAGGTGGTGTCGGTCGCCTCGATGCGGCCGCTGGCCGCATCGCTGGCGATGATTTGCCAGCCCATCGCTTGCGCTGCACGCAAGGCCCGGTCGAACGCCAGGCGGGGTGCGTCGGTTGTCACATACGGACGGATATCCGGATACGCCTGCGCCTGCTGCCTGGCCACGTCCACTCCGCCGTAGGTGGTCGGGTTGGGGGCGTTGCTGCGCAGCGGGAGGATCGCCACGAACGCCGGTGGCTGGGCGGTATCGGTACTGATGTCGTGGATCGGCGGCACGCTCTTCGCCTGGCGCATGTTGTTCCACGGCACGAATGCCACGCCCACCCCGAGTACCAGCGCCACGCCCAGCATGGGGACATGCCCACGCCGCAAGCGCGGCAGCGCCAACATGACCAGCGCGCTTGCAGCCGCGGCCAGTCCGGCAAACGTCGCCCAGCGCAGCAGGCCGAAGCCGGTGCGGAAATCCCACAGCGCGAGACGCGTGCCGGGCCCGGCGATCAGCAGCAGTGCGGCGGCGACAACGGCCAGGATGATCGCGATGCGTGCAATTTTCATGGGTTTCTTCCGTGCTGGTGGGGAGCGCCGTGGAGGGCGCTGCGGATGATGGCTTTGCCGTGCATGCGGAGCCTAACGTTCATTGCGCCGGCTGGCACCACGCGGCTCCGCGACTAACGCTGGTTGCCCCAGATCTGCTGCAGGCGCTGGTCGCGTCCGCAGCCGTGACGGTAGTACTTGTAGCGGATCGGATTTTTCCGGTAGTACTGCTGGTGGTATTCCTCGGCCGGATAGAACGTCGCGGCCGGCTCGATCCGGGTGGCGATGGCTTGCCTGAACCGGGGGTCGGACTGCACGGCACGCTTGCTCGCTTCTGCCTCGCGGCGCTGCTGGTCGCCGATGGGGAAAATCGCGCTGCGATACTGGTCGCCCACGTCGCAGAATTGCCGGTTCACGGCCACCGGGTCGATGTTGTGCCAGAAGACCTCCAGCAGCTGCGGGTAGCTGACCTTTTTCGGGTCGTAAACCACCTTCACCGCTTCGGCGTGACCGGTGCCGCCAGCGGAAACCTGTTCATATGTGGGCCGCTGTGTGTGGCCGCCGGTATAGCCGGCCTGCGTGGAGATGACGCCCGGCAACTTGTCGTACGGGGGCTGCATGCACCAGAAGCAGCCGCCGGCGAATACGGCTACCGCGCGGCTGACGCCTGGGTTGGTTGTCGGCGCGGAAGCGGCCACTGCCGGGATGGTGCTGGCCACTCCGGCCTGATCGGCGGAAATCGTAGCCGGCGACGCGGCGGCGGCTACGATCGGGTCGGCATTGGACGGCGCGCAGGCGGCCAATGCGACCAGCATTGGCAGTGTTTGCGCCACCGATTTCAGCCAGGAAGGAAATCGTGGTGCGGTTTGGGTGGGCTTGTGCATGTCAGCCTCTCAGCGCGGGCATGGATTCCGCTTCAGGGACAAATCGCAGGGCCAGGCCGTTGTTGCACCAGCGCTTGCCCAGCGGCGGCGGGCCATCATTGAAGATGTGGCCTTGATGGCCACCGCAGCGTGCGCAGTGGTACTCGGTGCGCGGAATCAGCATCACGAAATCCCGCTTCGTCGCGGTGCGGCCGGCAAGCGCCTGGGTAAAGCTTGGCCAACCGGTCCCACTCTCGAACTTGTGCTTGCTGGCGAACAGCGGCGAGAAGCACGCCGCGCACACAAATGTGCCAACGTGCTTTTCGCGATCCAGCGGGCTGCTGCCGGACGGTTCGGTATCTTCCTCAAACAACACGTTGAAGGCTGCCGGGCTGACCTTGTCGCGCCAGTACCCGTGCGGGCGGCCCAGCGCGCTCACCGTTGCCGTTCCGGCCGGCGAGGGCGGGGCGGCGGCGCGTGTGCAGGCTGACAGCCAGGGCAGGGTCGCCGCCGCACCAAGATATTTCAGGACACTGCGTCGGTTCATGCTCGATCTCCGGCAAAGGCTGGGTTCTGGCAACTGTGGCAGGTGCGCCAATTGGGCTGCGTGACGGCGGCTCGCGTGCGCCTGACAACAGCTCTCGCAATTTCGCCCGCTCACCTCATCGTGTGTATACGGGGAAAGCAGGCAAATGGATGCAATCTCTTTGCGTTGGCGTGCAGCGAACACGCGGCCGGCTCAGCCGTGATCGCGACTGCGTCCGTTCGCGCTATCGTGCCATGCAGATTTCGTGGCGACTATGCGCGCAGCTTTGGTTTTGCCGCCCGGCGCAACGACGTGCGAATGCGCGGCGCAAGCGGCGAGTCGACCTCTGCGTCTTGTCGATGTTTCAGATCAGGCGACGGATCTTGCACCAGTAGCTGGATCCGACGATCAGCAATCCGAGAAGGAAGATGCCTGCGGCGCCCGGCTCCGGCACGCCGATGGCGTCCGCGTTGAATGTGACATTGTCGAATTCGAATCCATACGAGGTGCTGCGGGCCACGACCCGGTCGAACGCGGCCGTTGAATTGATGTTGACGTAGAACGTGTTGTTCGCGCCCTGGTCACCATTCGGCAGCGCGGTTACGTCGCTGCCGGTAATCGTGTCGATCAACGTCGCGCCGTTGAAAAAGGCCAGTGAGTTGTAGCCATCGACGGATCCCCACAGCAGGCCGAAGTATTTCACTGCCGTCGGCAACAGCAAAGTCACCGATCCAACGCCCGTTGTGAGATAGGTCGT
>JBDTIE010000051.1:0-6367 GCA_039936515.1 Rhodanobacter sp.
ACTGCACTGTGCATAGTGCGGGCAGCGCGGCTCGACCCGATGTGGCGAGCGCACCAGCAGCTCGACGATTTCAGCTTCGTCGTAGCTGCGGTGGCGCTTGCGCAAGCGCAACAGCGCGGTTTCGCCCGGCAAGCCACCGGTGACAAACACCGTCTTGCCGTCCACGCGGGCCACGCCGCGGCCGTCATGCCCCAGATCGGTGATGACCGCTTCAAACACCGTTGATGGAACGCTATTGGCTCGGGACATGATGTACGGACAGTTCGCCGCGACGGATGGACCGTCCATTATCGCTGATTACGTCAACCCGATTACGCGACCCGCTTGCGCTGGCTGATCGCGAGCCGCGTGCCGACAATGCGGGCGCTATTTTTTCTGCCAACTGCCGCCGGCGTCCTGGAAATACCAGCCTGGATGGGCTTTGTCGATCCAGGTGCGGGCGAAGGTCGCGCGAATCTGCGCTTCCCACTCCGGATGGCCATTGGCACTGGCCACTTCGCGGTACAGCGCGGCGCGATCGCGGTTTTCGTCCGCGAGCGCGGCATTGGCCTGTGCACGCTGGCTCAGCGGCAACTTCGACGGATCGCGCATGGCCACCATGCCGTCACGGGTGAAGCCGGCCGCGCCGCTGTCCAGCAGCGCGCCCAGGGTGCCGTCGAAGCGCGTGCGCATGCGCGCGCGGATCGCCTCGGTGGCGGCGGTTTCCACGCGCACGTCCGGCGTGTCGGCGGCGTAGGCGGCGGGTACCAGCAGGTCCAGCAGCATCGCCGACGGCTGGCGATGGGTGTCCTTGGCCGCAGGCGGCGCGGGTTTGTCAGCCGGTTTCGAACCTGGCGCGGGCGCGCCCAGCACGGTGTCGACGAACTTGTCCGCCGCCTTTTGCGCGGCGGCTTCGGGAAAATACACGTTGATGGTGACGCACCCGACCAGCACGACCGCCAGCGTGGCCAATGTCAGGACAATGAATTTGCGCATGCGTGAACTCCAGTGGCGTGGTCAGGGTGGCACGGTGTCAGCGTATCTGAGGCGGTGCGCCATTGACCGCATCGCGCAGGCGGCGCACCAGCGTGGGCCAGTCCACCTGGCTCTGGTGGCCGATCACCTGCAGGTGCGGCAAGCCGGAACCTTCCACGATAGTGTAGCCGTCGCCGGTTGGCTCCAGCCCGCTCATCTGGCACACGACACCGTGCAGCGTGCAGTTCAGGCCGATACGCCGGTAACCGAAGGTCTTGAACAGCTTGAGCATGGCCCCTTGCATGCCCGCCGCCACGCCACCGCCACCCACCGACGTCAGGTTGTTCACCGCACGCTGGCTGATGCGTCCGCCACCGCCGGCGAGCAGCCGCGCCTTGAACGCCACCGGACTCCAGCCCACCAGCCGCAGGTTGTCGATGCTGCCGTCCAGGCGCCCGGTGATGCTGCCGAAGTCGAACACGCTGGTGATGGCGCCCAGGTCCAGTTGACGGAGCGACACGTCCGCGGCCAGTACCGGATTGGCGCCCAGTGGCCCCTGCAGCGACATGCCGGTGACATCGACGAAACCGTCGAACAGGTTGGCTGACAGGCCGCCGGCAAACTCCACCCGATCGTCGACCCAGCGCAGGGATGGCACCGCTCCGGCGAGGGTGCCGGGAAACGCCGGCCAACCCATGGCGCGGCTGAAGGTGGCCATGTCGACGCCGGTCAGGGCGAACGACGTTTCCAGCCGTTGCCCGTGCGCCGCCGCCGGACGCCATGCCAGCGTGCTGAAACGCAGATGGCCGTCCAGCATCGGCACGTCCAACGCGCCTTGCAGCGCCAGCGTTCCACCCTGGCTGCGCCAGCGCGCTTGCGCCGCCCCCAGCGGCAGGCGGTAGAACTGCAGTGCATCCCACGCCAGCGTGGTGGCTGGACGCTCGTGGCGCACATCCCAGTCCAGCGTCCCGCGAAGTCGACGCACGGCTACACGGCCACTGGCGTCGGCCAGGTCCAGGCCGGGCGTGCTGAAGGCGAATGCGCGCGGGCCGTTGTCGCCAAGCTCCACGCTGGCGTCCAGTTCGCCGCCGATGCGCGCATCAGGCAACCCCAGCGTGGCAAGCCACGCCTGCCCATAGCGCTGTTGCGCAGCCGGGAAGGTCGCATGCAGGCTGGTCAGCTTGAGCGTGGTCAAAGTACCGTTCGCGGCGAACGCCAATGCCCCGTCCAGTTGCAGCGCGTCAGCGTCAGCCACACGCAGGCGCGTGATCCCCACCGCGCCGCCCTGCGCGCGCGCGCGGATGCTCACCTGCACCGCATGGCTGGGCAAACGCGCGTAGATCGGTCCAAGCAGCAGCTCGCCGCCGGTCAGGCCAGCATCCAGTTCGATCTGCGCCGGACCACCGGTGTTGTCCAGCCCGAACCGGCCACTTGCATCGAGCGCTTGCGCGGCCAGTGTGCCGGCCGGTGAGTCCACGCCCACCTTGCGCAGCGTGAACTGACCGGAGCTTTGCACGCCGGTTTCGCGCACGTCGAGGGCGAGAGCGGCATCGACCTGGCCGCCGGTGAAACGTCCGGACCACACCGTGCCAAGCAGTCCCTGCAGCCAGGTTGCCGGCAGCTTGTCGAGCGTGATCTGGGCGTGGGTGGGCTGGTCCAGCGGCAAGGCTGCACCGACACGCGCCGCGGCCTGGGTCAGGTCAATCTGCAAGGTATTGGCTGAGCGGCTGACGACGATGCTCACGCTGGCGTTGCCCAGCGCCGCACCGGGCGCCGCACCCAGCTTGATGTTGCCGTCGAAGACCCAGCGCAGGCGTTCGTCGCGGCGCAGTGTGCCGTCCATGTCCAACGCCAGTCGCCGCCAGCCCATCGCCGGCACGCTTGCCTGCGCAGCATGCAGGCGCACGCTGACACCGCCGGCGGCATCGTCGCGCAGGCTGGCCGACACGGTTTGCAGGCTGGCACCGGGGAGGCTCACGGAATTCGCCGTCAGCGCCACCGACGCGCGGCCTGGCGACACCGCGCAAGCGGCAAGAAGCAGGCTGCAGCACAGCAGAACGCGGCGTGATGTGATAACCATGTCGTGCCCATTCTGCCAAACCCTGATGAACGACACGGATTTCCGCACGCGCACACGGCCCGCCGCGCCTGCCACCGACACCGCCGTTGGTGGCCAGACGCGCGTGCTGGTGGCCGATGACGACCCTGCCAGCTGCCGCTTTCTCGGCGATGGATTGCGCCACCTGGGCGCACAGGTCACCACCTGCGTCCACGGTGACGAAGCGCTGGCACGCGTCTGCGCCGAGCACTACGACCTGCTGCTGCTGGACTGCCGCATGCCCGGTGCTGGGGCGCTCGCTATCCTCTCAGCGCTGCGAGCCGATCCGCTCAGCGCCTGCCACGCATCCATTGCCGTGGCCAGCAGCGCCGATGATCACGATCGGCAGGTCAGCGAGGCGCTGCTGGCCGGCGGCTTCCACACCGTGCTGCACAAGCCTTGTGCCTTGCTCGATCTGCATGAGTTGTTGATGCTTGTCCCCGGCCATCGCCGTGCCAGTAATGTGCTGGATGACGGCTCGGGCCTGAGCAGCAGCGGTGACCGCGCCACGCTGCGTGCCTTGCGTGCGCTGCTGCGTGCCGAACTGGTCGCGCTGGATGCGCAACTGGACGTACTGGCCGCCAACCGCGAAGAGCTGGGCGAGCGTCTGCACCGCTTGCGTGCCTCATGCGGCTTTTGCGGCGCGGCGGAGCTGGCCGGAGCTGCGACCACGCTGGCACAGGAAATCCGGCAGCACGACCCTGTCCCCGCATCGCTGGTTCAATTCCGTCGGGTACTGCACGCCACCGTTTGCGCGCTGGACGCGGATTGATTGCTCAGCGTCGCGAGCCGGCCATCGCCAGCACGCGCCACGCGCGCAACTCGCCACCGCCAAGATGGAAGCGGATCACGTCCCGCATCATGTCGCGCAATGCCTGCAGCGCCTGCTTGTCCGGCATCTCGTCGCTGGCCAGCGCCAACAGCGTGCTGCCGCGCAGGCAACGTGCGGCGCCCGGCGCACATGCCAGCGCGCCCTCGCCCACCTGGTATTGGTAACTCCCGTCCGGGTCGAGCGCTTCGCCGCTGTGCGCGTCGTACTGCAGCGGCAGCCCGTAACCGATGGCATCGAGCAGGTCACGCTCGAAACGGCGCAACGTCCAGGCCAGGGGTTCATCGGTGGCCAGCCTTTGCAACGTCTGCGCATAGGCGGCGAACAGCCGCGGAAACGGATCGTCGCGACCGGTCAGTCGTACTACGAGTTCATTGAGATACAAGCCCGCCAACGCCGCGTCGCCGCCGATGCGCAAGACCGCGCCGACCGGCTCGATGGCCACCATGGTCGCCAGCTCGCCACGCGCGAGCAGGTCCAGCGCCAGCATCTGGAACGGTTCCAGTTGTCCGCGCCGCAACCGCGCGCGCTCACCACGCACGCCGCGTGCGACCACGCCCAGACGTCCATGGTCCCGCGTCAGGCATTCGAGCAACAACGACGTCTCGCGGTAAGGCCGCGAGTGCAGGACAAACGCCGGCTGCTGCTGCAGGCGCATGGTTCAGCGGCAGGGAATGGGGAATAGGGAATAGGAAATAGGAAGAGCGCCGGGATCCAGGCATTCCCGATTTCCTATTCTCGATCCCCTATTCCCGCTATTCATATCCAAACTTGCGCAACATGTTTTCGTCGTCAGCCCAGCCTTCGCGCACCTTGACCCACAGGCGCAGGAACACCTTGCGTTCAAACATGCGCTCCATGTTGCGCCGCGCGGCCGCGCCCACGGCCTTCAGTTGCGCACCGCCGGTGCCGATGACGATGGCCTTCTGCCCGTCGCGCTCGACCCAAATGGTGGCGTGGATCTCGGCAATGCCGTCCGGACGGTCCTGGAACTGCTCGATCTCCACCGTGGTGGCATACGGCAGCTCCTGGTCCAGGCGCAGCATGAGCTGTTCACGCACCATTTCCGCGGCGAGGAAACGTTCGCTGCGGTCGGTCACCTCATCAGTGCCATACGCCGCCGGTTGAAGCGGCAGGCGCTGGGCGATGGCACGTTCCAGCGCCTCCAGCCCTTGCTTCTTCAGCGCGCTGACGTAGTGGATCTCGTCATAGCTGTGTTTTTCCGTCAGCGATGCCACGAAGGGCAACATCACCGTCTTGTCCTTGTTCAAGTCGACCTTGTTGATCACCAGCAGCCGCGGCGAAGACTGCTCAAGCAGCGCGGCGTACAGCGCCTCGTCCTCGTCGGTCCAGCGCCCCGCCTCGATCACCTGCACCACCAGGTCCACATCGCTGATGGCTGCCCGCGCGGCACGGTTGAGGCTGCGGTTCATCGCACGCTTGGCGCCGCGATGCAGGCCGGGCGTATCCACATACAGGATCTGCCACGCCGCGCTGTTGGCGATGCCCAGGATGCGGTGGCGCGTGGTCTGCGGTCGCGGACTGACAATGGACAGGCGAAAGCCGATCAATGCGTTGAGCAACGTGGACTTGCCCACGTTCGGCCGCCCCGCCAGCGCCACCATGCCGCAGCGGAAATCCTCCGGTGGCGGCGCCGTGGCGACAGCGGAATCCGCTTCATGGGTCATGGTTTGTACTCATCAGGGCAAGGCCCCAGTGTAATGGCGCGGCGAACCGTCACGGTTGCAGGCACGCCGATCGGACGCAGGTCAAAGCGCGCCGGTGCCGTGCGGATGACGCCGGGCGCGGACGATGCCGTAGATGCTGATCGCCAGCCACGCCGCCTCCATGATGAACGCCGGTACGTTGTTGGTGCCGAAGGTCAGCGACAGCAGCACGCCCAAGGAACCGAACGCGTTCATCAACTGGAAGATCAAACCGTTGCCGTGCAGCTTGTGCGCCTGCAG
Organism: Rhodanobacter sp.; assembly: GCA_039936515.1. Lineage (GTDB taxonomy): Bacteria > Pseudomonadota > Gammaproteobacteria > Xanthomonadales > Rhodanobacteraceae > Rhodanobacter. The sequence goes on from JBDTIE010000051.1 coordinate 5,849, forward strand.
CAGCAGGAACGCCAGCAACACCAGCAGCACGCCGATGTAGCCCGCCCAGTCATGCCACAGCAACGTGATCATCGCTTCGCACTCCGCTGGCGCAACGCCTCGAACAAGGCAATCCCGGTCGCCACGGACACATTGAGGCTCTCCATGCCGCCGGGCATGGGGATGCTGGCCAGGAAGTCACACGATTCCCGCGTCAACCGGCGCATGCCCTCACCCTCACCACCCAGCACGATGGCAACCGGGCCGGTGAAATCGCCTGCGTAGAGCGAGCGCTCGGCATCGCCGGCCAGTCCGGTCAGCCACACCCCGGCATCCTTGAGTTCGCGCAGCGTGCGGTGCTTCCGCAGCCTTGGTGCCGTGACCAAAAACGCGACCGATGGCCTGCGCCGCCCGACCCAGCATGCTCTTGGATTTCGCAGGCGCTACCGCCTTTTTCGGCACCGAGTAGCGCTCCCCCGCCGCGGCATAGTCATAGGACTTGGTGCCGGCAGCCGGCGGCGGCGCGGCGTGCGTGCGCGG
>JBDTIE010000052.1:0-2271 GCA_039936515.1 Rhodanobacter sp.
CCACGCGGCGAGTGGGTGAAGAAATACGACCTGTCCAGCCTGCGCACGCTGTTCCTGGCCGGCGAGCGCAGCGTGCCCGACGACATTGAATGGGCGGGCAAGTTGCTGGGCATTCCCGTGGTCGACAACTGGTGGCAGACCGAGCTTGGCTGGCCGGCGATCAGTGACTGCGTCGGCATCGAACACCTGCCGGTCAAGCCCGGATCGGCCACCAGACCGGTACCCGGCTTCGACATCCGCATTCTCGACGCCGATGGCCACGAACAGCCAGCCGGAACCATCGGCAACCTCGTGATCAAGCTGCCAATGCCGCCAGGCACGCTGTACACGTTGTGGCACAACGAGGCGGATTTCGAGAAGACCTACCTCTCGCGCTACCCCGGCTATTACCTGTCCGGCGATGCGGGCATTTGTGAAGCGGACGGTTACGTATCGGTGATGACGCGTATCGACGACATCATCAACGTGGCTGGCCACCGCCTGTCGACCGGGCAGATGGAGGAGATCCTCGCCGCGCACCCGGACGTCGCCGAAGGCGCCGTGGTCGGTGTCGCCGACGAGCTCAAGGGCCAGGTCCCACTCGGCCTGGTGGTTCTCAAATCCGGTGTCGAGCGGACCGAGGACGAAATCTGTCGCGAGCTGGTTGCCCGCGTGCGCAATGAGCTTGGCCCGGTGGCTTCGTTCAAGGATGTCAAGGTTGTCGCCAGACTGCCCAAGACCCGGTCCGGCAAGGTCTTGCGCGTGACCATCCGCACCATGGCCGACGGCACCGACATCAAGGTGCCGGCGACCATCGAGGATTCCGCCGTCCTGCCGGAAATCACCGCGGCCCTCAGTGCACTGGGATACCCGCACACGCCACGCGCGGATTGACCGCGGCAGGCGGCGCGAGCGGCGCGAAACATCGCGCGCTCGCGCCGCAAGGTACGCCGGTGGTTACACCTGTTCCAGCCAGCCCCACTTGTCGTTGGTGCGGCCGTCGAACAGGCCGAAGAACAAGTCTTGCATGCGCCGCGTGACCGGGCCGGCCTTGCCGGCGCCAACCTGCTTGCCGTCGACCGAGCGGATCGGCGTGATCTCGGCGGCCGTGCCGCACATGAACACTTCGTCGGCCAGGTACAGGTATTCGCGCGGCAGGTCGCGTTCGATCACCTCGATGCCTTCCTCGCGCGCAAGCGTGCGCAGGCTGTCGCGGGTGATACCGGCCAGGATCGACGCGCTCGCCGGCGTGGTATGCAGCGCGCCGTCAAACACCAGGAAAAGATTCTCGCCCGCACCTTCGCTGAGCAGGCCCGTGGAGGACAACGCAATGCCCTCACCAAACCCGCGCTGCCGAGCCTCGCGCGCGATGAGCTGGCCGGACAGGTAATTGCCACCAGCCTTGGCGCCTGACGGGATGGTATTGGGTGCAAACCGCTGCCAGCTCGACACGCACGCGGTAATACCGTTTTCCAGCGCCTCGGCGCCCAGGTACGGACCCATCGGCCACGCGGCGACGGCCACGTCGATCGGCGTCTCGGCGGACAGGCCGAACCCGCCCAAGCCGCGATACGCCACAGGGCGGATATACGACGCGGTGAGCTTGTTCTTGCCGATCACCGCGCGGCTGGCGGCGGCCAGCTCATCGGCGGTGTACGGCAGCACCATGTCGTAGATCTTGGCCGAATGGAACAGCCGGTGCAGGTGGTCGGTCAGGCGAAAGATGGCCGCGCCGTCAGGCGTGGCGTAGCTGCGGATGCCTTCGAACACCGACGAGCCGTAATGCAGCGCGTGCGACATGACGTGCGCGGTGGCGTCCTTCCAGGGCTTGATTTCGCCGTTTTGCCAGATCCATTCGGGGTATTGCTGCGCCATGTCGATTCTCCGTAAAGAGCGCCATGATAACTGTGGTCAAGGCACGCGGCGTTGTGCTGCGCAGCGTGCAAAGCGCATCAGTCTGCGCGTCGCAGCCACAGGCAGCCGGAGCGGCGTACCACCTGGAAGCGCATGGCGTGCGGCTGTCCGCTGCCGTCATTGCCGGCGGTGTGCAGCACCAGCAGATCCTTGCGTGCCGGCGCCGATGCTGCAGTCGACGTTGGCGGCAGGGCAAATGCGTCAGCTTGCAGCGACTGGTCGTCCGTATCGGCCTCCGCTTCCGGTCCAAAATCCAGCAGCGGTTCGCGCATGGCACGCTTCAGCGCACGGATATCCGCCACTGCAGCCTTGCTGCCATACCCGCCCCACAACATCAAACCAGCCATGCGGTTGGCGTCACCGGTGGCGAACGCATCG
>JBDTIE010000053.1:0-2463 GCA_039936515.1 Rhodanobacter sp.
GCCGGCAAAGATGTATTCGCCCTGGCTGTCGCGGCTGTTGGCCTGGCCAAGCAGCTGCGCGCGCAACTGCACAAGCTCCACGGCAATGTCGCCGCGGGTAGCGTCGTTCTGCGAACCGTTTGCAGCCTGCAGCACCAGCGTGCGCACGCGGTCCAGCACGTCGTTGGTGTTGGACAAGGTCTGGTCTTCCAGGCCCAGCCGCGCGTTGGCGGAAGTGATGTTGCGCTGGTATTGCGCGACATCGGCGGTCAGGTGCGAAAGGTCCAGCGCGCGCGCGGCGCCGACCGGGTCGTCCGAGGGCTGGTTGATGCGCTTGCCAGTGCTCATCTGCGTGTTGAGCCGCGACAGGTCGCTCTGCCGGTCCATCATGGTGGCGACGGATTGCTGCTGCATCCAGTTGGTGGAAACGCGCATGGTTTATCCCCGGACCGCGCCGAGCAACGAATTGAACAAGGTGTTGGCGGCGCTGATGATTTGCGCCGAGGCTTGGTAGGCCTGCTGGAAGCGCACCAGGTTGGCCGCCTCCTCGTCCAGGTTGACGCCCGAGACACTCTGCTGGGAGGCCATCGCCTGGCTGTACACCGCTTTTTGTGTGATCTGGTCGTCCTGCGCCACGGCACCGGCACCACCGGCCTGGCTTACCAGTTGGCTGTAGGCCCGGCCCACGGTGGTGACGCCGCCATCGAGCACGCCCAGGTTTGCCACCTTGCCCAGCACCAGCGCATTGCGGTTGTCGCCCTGGGCATTGGTGTTGGGTTTGATGCTGAAGCTGTCGCCATTGGCCGGGGTGCCATCGAGCTTGAGTGACCAGCCGTTGGCATTGATCGGTTGGCCGGGCGTATACGGCTGCGACGGGCCACCGTCGACGGTGTAAGTCGTGGCCGAGTCAAAGGCAACGACGCCGGGATTGAACAGGGCCGGATTCGTCCCATCAGCGACACTGACCCCGCCCACCGCGGTGGTGCTGGTCGTGGTTGCGTTCAACGCCGCCGACGCGGCGACCTTGGCCGGATCGGAAATCGCCACCGCGAAGCTCGCCGCCGCGTCACGGCTGGGCTGGATACGGAAACTGTCGCCCACCGCTGCGCTGCCGCCGACCACCAGACGCAGGCCTGCCGCCTGGATCGGATCGGCGGCACTGCCGGTGCCGGTGAAGCCCACATCCGCGCCGGCGGCATCGCGAATCTTCCAGCCGGTTGCGGTCCTGGAAAGGATGTAGTCCTTGCCGGTCAGTGCGCCCAGATCGCTGATCTGCGCGTCCAGCACGCCACTGCCAGCGTTGCTGCTGGCCGCCTGCACGGCCGGCACGCCGGCGCTGAAGAAGTCGCCACCGAGCGCGCCACGCAGATCCACACCCTGTGCATGCTGGGCGTTGAAGGTACTGGCCATCGCCTGCGCGGCGCGACCGAGTTGCGTCTGCGCCTGGTCCAGCACGTTGCTGCGAAAGTCCAGCAGTGCTCCCAACGTACCGCCGCCGATGCGACCGCTGATCACCGTGCCACTATCGCCGGTGACTTCCTGGCGCGTGGCGTCATACAGGTTGGGCGTGGTACCCAGCGCATGCGCCTTGGTGCCAGTCACCAGCGCCTGGCCGTTGCCGACATAGACATTGATGGTGTTGTCGTCCTGCGCCGTCACGCTCACGCCGATTTCGCTGGACAGCTTCTTCACCAGCGCATCGCGCTGGTCGAGCAGGTCTGACGGCGGCGCGCCGTCGGACGCCACCGACGAGCGGATCAGCCCGTTCAACTGCGCGATCGCGGCGCTGTCGCTGTTGATGGAATTGACCGTGTCGCCAATCTGTTGCTGCACCTGCCCGGCAAGTTGGCTGAATTGGCCGGACAGGGCGCGGAACGTGCTGGCCAGGCCGCCTGCGCGTGCCAGCAGCACCTGGCGCGAAGCTGTATCCGACGGCGCGTTGGCCATGTCCTGCACCGCACCAAAGAAGCTGTCCAGCGAAGTCTGCAGGTTGCTGGTGCCTGCCAGCTGGCTGTTGAGCTGGCCGGTCAGCGCCACCATGGTGTTGGCCCGGCCCTGGCTGGACCCGGCTGACCACAGGGCATTGTTGAGGTACTGGCTGTAAGCGCGCTGCACCGCCTGGGTGTTCACCCCGGTGCCGACGAAATAGCCGCCCTGGCCTTCCGGCTGGCGCGCGCTGTAGGACACCACCTGGCGGCTGTAGCCGTCGGTGTTCACATTGGCCACGTTGTGACTGACGGTACTCAGCCCGATCTGCGCGGCAAGCAGACCGGACACGCCAGTGGACAGCATGTCAGCCATGGTGCGTCCTCGTTGCGCAATGCCATGTCCGGTGGACATGGCCGATACCAGGGTTGACGGCCGCAACCGCCGTCGCTTGAACGTCCGCGGCCAGAGGGATGGTGGTGGGACGACAATGGTCGTTGGCGGGCAGTGCCCGCCATACGCGAACGACGCGGTTTCGCGGCATGGGTCGGGCGTAGG
>JBDTIE010000054.1:0-3902 GCA_039936515.1 Rhodanobacter sp.
GATGACTACAAAAATCCCGCCACTCCGGCGGGGTTTTTGTCTATGGTCAGGCGCATCAGGCCACTGACCGCCGGCACACGCTGCCTTTTGCCCGAGGCACTACGCTCCACTGCCCGCGGGCCATGCCGGCGAAGCTCTTGCACGTGAGGGGTACACCATGAAATCGATCTGGCTGGCGCTGGCACTGGGCGCCACACTGGTGGGCATGAACCAAGTCAACGCCGACCAGACCCGACCTGCCGCAGCCAACGATGCGCCATCGGCGGACGACCCGTTCCTGTGGCTGGAAGACATCCACGGCACCCGCGCCATGGACTGGGTCAAGAAGGAGAACGCGGTGACGACCAAGCGGTTCGTCGACAACGCCGAATTCGTCAGGACGCGTGACCGCATCCTCGAAGTGCTCGACTCCGACGCGCGCATTCCCGACGTCAACCGCATGGGTGACCATCTCTACAACTTCTGGCGCGACAAGGCGCATCCGCGCGGCCTGTGGCGACGCACCACGCTGGCCGAATACCGCAAGGCGGCACCCGCGTGGGAAACGCTGCTGGATATCGACGCGCTGAACAAGGCCGAGGACAAACGCTGGGTGTTCAAGGACGTGCAGTGCCTGAAGCCCGCGTACACCCGCTGTCTGATTTCACTTTCGCCGGACGGCGGCGACGCGGTGACCGTGCGCGAGTTTGATATCCCCGGCAAGGCATTTGTCAAAGGTGGCTTCGAGTTGCCCGTGGCCAAGACCCAGGTCGGCTGGATCGACGACAAAAGCATCTACGTTGGCACCGACTTCGGACCCGGGACGATGACGCAGTCAAGCTACCCACGCATCGCCAAGCAATGGCAGCGCGGAACGCCGCTGAGTGCGGCCGACACGGTGTACGCGGGCAAGCCGACCGATCTTGCCGTGGGCGCATTTCACGACCGCACGCCGGGCTTCGAGCGCGATTTCGTCTCCGTCGCCAAGGATTTCTTCCACAGTGAGTTGTACCAGCGGCTGGACGGCAAGCTGGTGCGCATCGACGTACCAACGGATGCCAGCGCCCTTCCCCATCGCCAGTGGTTGCTGGTGCAGACCCGGTCGGACTGGACCGTGGGTGGCAACACGTACCCATCGGGTGCGTTGCTGGCCACGAAGTTCGACGATTTCATGGCCGGCAATCGGCGCTTCACCGTGCTGTTCACCCCCGACCCCCACACCTCGCTGGCGTCCTATGACTGGACGCGCAACCACCTGATCCTGGACGTGCTCGATGACGTCAAAAGCCGGCTGGAAGTGCTGACTCCACAGGCCGACGGCGACTGGAAGCGCGCAATCATGCCCGGCGCGCCGGCAATGAGCACCATCCGCGTGGTCGATACCGATCCCGACCACAGCGATGAGTACTGGCTCAACGTGACCGGCTTCCTCACCCCCGCGTCGCTCGAGCGCGGGGTGCTTGGCAGTGTGCCGGCCGGGACAATCAAGCAGGCACCGGCATTTTTCGACGCCTCCGGCTTCACCGTGAGCCAGCACTTCGTCGCCTCCAGGGACGGTACCCGCGTGCCCTACTTCGAGATCGCGCCCATGGACCTCAAGCTCGATGGCAGCAATCGCACCCTGCTGTACGGCTACGGCGGTTTTGAAGTTTCACTGCAGCCGTCCTACAGCGGCAGCATCGGTCGCGCCTGGCTGGAACGCGGCGGCGTGTATGTGATCGCGAATATCCGCGGTGGTGGCGAATACGGTCCGCGCTGGCACCAGGCTGCGCTCAAGGCCAACCGCCCGCGCGCGTATGAAGACTTTGCGGCCGTCGCCGAGGATCTGGTCAAGCGAGGCGTGACTTCACCAAAACACCTAGGGGCCGAAGGTGGCAGCAACGGCGGCCTGTTGATGGGCAACATGCTCACCGAGTATCCGCAATTGTTTGGCGCGATCGCCTGCGAAGTGCCACTGCTGGACATGAAGCGCTACACGCATCTGTCCGCCGGCGCGTCGTGGATGGCCGAGTATGGCAATCCGGATACAGACGACTGGAAATTCATCCGCACCTTCTCGCCGTACCAGAACGTGAAGCCGGACGGCCACTACCCGCCGGTGCTGTTCTACACCACCACCAGCGATGACCGCGTCGGTCCGGTGCAGGCGCGCAAGATGGCCGCAAGGATGCAGGCGCAAGGCCACGCCGACGTGTGGTTCTACGAGAACCTCGAGGGTGGTCACGGTGCCGGCGCCGACAACCAGCAATCGGCACACATGCACGCCATGGCCTACGACTTCCTGTGGGACCAGTTGCGCTGAGGCTCGCCGGCGCGCCAACAAAGCCTGGATGAGTGTCCGGCCCGTGCCGCTGCGGCATGGGACGGCGGCTGCACTGCGCCCGCGATGCTGCGGCGCAGCAGCAATTGGCGTATCCTTGCCAGCTCCCTTTTGTCACCCGTCCAAGGATCCCCATGGGCTTGCATCTTGTCTCCGCCGGTCGCGACGTTCCCAACGAAATCAACGTGGTCATCGAAATCCCCAAGGATGCCGAGCCGGTCAAATACGAGGTGGAAAAAGCCAGCGGGGCGATCTTCGTCGACCGCATCCTGTCCACGCCCATGCGTTACCCGTGCAACTACGGCTACATGCCCGGCACCTTGGGTGGCGACGGCGATCCGCTGGACGCGCTGGTGATTCTGCCACTGCCGCTGGTGCCCGGATCGGTGATCCGTTGTCACCCGGTGGGCATGCTGCACATGGTCGACGAGGCCGGCCGCGACGAGAAACTGGTGGTGATCCCCACTGCCAAGGTGTTTCCCGGCTACGCGCACATCAACGACATGAAAGGCGTGTCGGCACACTGGTTGCAGCGCATCGGTCACTTCTTCGAGCACTACAAGGATCTGGAAAACAACAAGTGGGTGAAGATCGAAGGCTGGGTTGGGGCCGAGGAGGCACGCGCCGAGATCGTCGCCGGTGTCGCCCGCTACCAAGCCGACCGCCAGGCGCACGCGGCCTGATGTTGCGCTGACAGTGCCGGTCAGCCGCGGCGCAGCAACTCGCGCAAATCGATCAGCGCGGCGTTGGCACGCGAGACGTAATTGGCCATGACCAACGAATGATTGGCGAAGAAGCCGAAGGGTGATCCGTTGAGCACCATCGGGCTGCGCAGCGGGCGCTGCGCTTCCTCCAGTTCGCGGATCACCTGCGCCAGACTGACATCGGCGTGTTTGCTGCGCAGGATCGGACCAAAGTCCTGCTGCATCGCGCGCAGCTGCTCCAGCAGCGTCCAGGTGTAACCGCGCGCCTCGTAGAAGTTGTCGTCTATCTGTGTCCACGGCGTGGCCGCCATGCGCGCGCCCATCGTCACCGGCGCCGCAGCGTTGACAATGCTGCCAGCCGGTGCCGGCGCGTCCTGCAATTTTACCTGTCCGGCGCTGGCGGACAGCCGCTGCGACAACGAACCCAGGCGCGAGGAGGCCAGTTGCAGGTAGTCGGCCAGGTTGTCGGCACGCGCATAGAAGTGCGCCTGCGCCGAGTCATCGGCGCCCAGCCTGCGCAAATAGCCGTCCAGATGGCTGATTGCCTTGCGATACTGGCGCTCCGAACTGGGCAGCAGCCAACGATCGTTGGGGCTGTTGAGCAGCGGATCGGCCTCAGCCAGATCCTTGTCTTCGGCCGATTGCGCCTGCGAGCGGCTGAAGTCATTGCGCAATGCGCGCACCAGGTCGCGGGAGGCGGTCAGCGAGCCGAACTCCCAGTTCGGCATGTTGTCGAGGAATACGCCCGGCGGCAGCTTGTCGTTGCTTAGATAGCCGCCACGCTTGTCCAGCAGCGTCTGCACCGAGGTGATCAGGGTCACCGTGGTGGTCGCGCCGGTGCTGACCGGCCGTTTCAATTCCTGCATCTGCGATTGCGTCACCGCCACCGGATCGAACAG
>JBDTIE010000055.1:0-10733 GCA_039936515.1 Rhodanobacter sp.
CGGGGTTGAGTACGCCGGTCATGGGCGACTACACGGGCGATCAGATTGACGACGTGGCGTTTGCTGGTGACCTGCAAGGTGATATCTGGCGCTTTGATTTGACTGGCGCCATTGCCGATTGGAAGGCGGAGCTGTTCTTCCGCTCGTCGAACCCCGGCGACCGTCCGGTGACGGTGATGCCGCGTTTGTTTGCCGACCCGATCGGTGGGGGCTTGGTGGTGGTGTTTGGTACCGGCAAGTATCTGGCCGCGGCGGATAATGTCATCGACGGCAGCACCAAAGTGCAGGCGGTGTATGGCATCCGCGACTCCGGCGTGGCGGGGCAGGCGGTCGTCGTCGAGGGCAGCAGCGCGACGCCATTGGTGCAGCAGACGTTGAGTGAAATCAGTGCCATCCGGGGTTTGACGACCAACGCGGTGCCGATTAAAAATTCGTCTGGGGTGCTCAATCGCGGCTGGTATTTCAATCTGCTGGTCATGGATGGTGCGAGCCAGACGAACAAGGGTGAACGCGTCGTGGTGGATGCCACTTCGCTGAGTGATACCAACCGTGCCGTCATCACGACCCTGATCCCGCAGGACAATGACCCGTGTGACCCCGCACCACGTGGCGCGGTCATGTTCGTGGATGCGGCGACAGGCGGCGCGGCGATGGGCACGGACTTTGGTGTCAGTACCGGCTGGGGTACGGGGGTATTCCAGACGGGTGCGCTGGTAACCAACCCGCCAACCGGAGGCTTCCTGCCGGTGGCCACTGCGGTAGGTGGCGGTCGGGTATATCTGCCGGGCCTCAAACTGAAAGACAGCATCGTCACGCCCAGTGCGGGTGCACCGATCTGGCGCCGACGTTCGTGGCGGGTATTGAACAATGAGCAATGATGTCGGGGAGAGTAGGGTGATGATCCAACGCGCACGCGGCTTTACGCTGATCGAGCTGATGATCGTGGTGGCGATCATCGCCATCCTCGCTGCTATCGCATTGCCGGCTTATGGCCGCTATGCATTCCGCGCGCACCGCGTGGATGGCCAGGAACTGCTGCTGCAAGTGGCCAACGCGCAGGAGCGATTCTACGCGACCAACAACAAGTACACGGCATCCATGACCGACCTGGGTTACACCGATCCGGCGCCGTCGGAGAAGGGTTACTACAGCGTATCGGTTGCGGTCGTTGCTGTAGGCGGCATGGCTGCTCAGGGCTATACGGCAACCGGGGCGCCGCAAGGTGCGCAGGCCACGGATGTCTGCGGCGCGTTGTCAATCGACAACGCCGGCAGGAAATTGCCCGCGGCGACCGACACAACGCACAACACCAACGGCAGTTGCTGGTGAGCACGACGACCCTCGCATCCCGTCGGCAGCGGGGCTTCACCCTGCTGGAACTGCTGATCACCGTCAGCGTGATCGCGATCCTGATGGCCATTGCCGTGCCGAGTTTCCGCGACGTGATCCGGCGCAACCAGGTCAGCTCCGCCAGCAACGAGTTGCTGGCCGGTCTGTCGTACGCGCGCACCGAGGCGATCACGCGCGGGCAGCTGGTTTCGATATGTCCCAGTGCCGACGGCGCAGCGTGCTCGGCCGGCGGAAAGGCGTATGAGCCCGGCTGGCTGGTCTATACCTATCCTGCTGGAGCGGCCTCGGTGGGCAAGGTGTTTGCCGCCGGCGACATACTTTTGCGCTCCACCGGTGCGCGACCCGGCGTCTCCATCCAGGAAAAAAGCGGCAGTGTCATCACCTTCGGTCAGCAGGGCCAGTTGCGCCCCAACACGCCGTTGGCGTTCGTGACTTGCGCGCGCACAGGCAGCACGGGTACCGGAGAAAGCACCACTGCAGTTCCCGGCGTGGGGCTTGGAGTGAACGGATCCGGCAGCATCACCAACACATCCTGGGTTGTCGGTGCGGCCTGCGTTCCGTAACTGGGCTGAGGCGCACGCGGATCCTGCGCATGCACACGCTCGCTCGAGCATGTGCGGCAGGTAGCGGCAACCCGGCAAATGAAATGTCGGTTGACGCGGCACTTCGCGTGCAAGGTTGGGCTTGCGGTCGGCCGGTGCACGCATTGAGTGCGTAACCATTCGCAAAATTGCAGCTTTCCTCCCGCGCCAGGCGGCCGATCGTAGAGATATCGCGGTATGGTGGAGCAATGGTTGGGGCTTCCACCCTACGATCGGTTTCTGAGGAAAGCCATGGCGAGTCGAGGGCGGATGCGGCGCGGGCTACGCGAGCGGTTTTACCGCAGCGTCGCCGAGACTTTGGCGCTGTTGAACACGGCCCCGGGTTACGACCGCAAGCTGGCGTTGACGCGCGTCGCGGAAATGTTGAGTTCCATCATGGAACTGCCATTGGTGTGGATTGGTCGGGTGGATCCGGACAGTACGCGCATCGACGTGTACGCCGTGGCCGGGCCGGAGGCAGATTACACGTCGCACTTGCACCTCAGCTTGAAGGAGGACGGTGACGGCGGGCAGGGCCCTACGGCTGCAGCGATCCGTGAGGCGCGCGCAAGGGTGACATGCGTGGACGCGCCCGAATTTGCCTGGTGGCGCAACTCCGCACAGAGCCACGACCTGGGCTGGCATATTGTTGCCGCCACCAGCACCAACGATGGCGGCCGGCTGACCGTGTCGGCCTATGCCCGTCCCGGGACACTGCAACTGGGTGCGGAGTTGCTTGATTGGGCGCAGCGCCTGGTCGATCAAATGGGTCGCTTCTGGGACCACCAGGTGTTGCTCGAGCGCGAAATTCGATTACGGCGCTATCGGGATGCTCAGCGTGCGATCCAGCGCGCGTTGCTGGAACAACCCGATCCGGCGGCGGTGTACCAAACGCTGGCCCGCGCGCTGGTGGAGGTGGCCGGGGCCGCCGCCGTGGATGTGTTGGCCGTCGATGAAGATGGGCGCATGTTGCGACGTGTCGCACTGGCCGGGCCGATGGCCGAGGCCATCAAGCTCCTGCCCTATCCGCCGTGCCACAGCGACGGGCCTGTGTTCTTCACCCCCACCGTTGCGTTCATGCGAGGCACCCCGGTAGTTCGCCTGGATCCGCCCAACCATCCGGAGATGCATGAGATGTGGCGCAGCCCGGCGCTTGCCGATGCCGGCGCCATTGGTTGTTGGCCGCTGTTTGCCGCGGCGTCCGTCGATGGGCCCGGGCATGGCGCGATCGGCGTGTTCGTGGTGGTCGCGCGCGAACAAGACGCCTTTGATGCAGAAATGTGCAGCTTGCTGGACGAGATCGCCGACGCCACAGGTCTTGCGCTCAAACAGCACGACCAGCGTCGCGTGCTGGTCGAGGAGCAGGCCCGGCAGACTTATCTTGCGCTGCACGATGATCTGACTCATCTGCCCAACCGGCGCGCTCTCGATCGTCATCTGGAGCGTGTGCTGGATCGGGCGTCGCGCCAGCAGCATCTGGTCGCGGTGGGCATGCTCGACGTCGATGACCTCAAACCACTCAACGACCGCTATGGCCACGCCACAGGCGACATGGTGCTGAGCGAGGTTGCCAGGCGCGTGCGCGCGTCGCTGCGCACGGAAGACTACGTGGCGCGCCTGGGCGGCGACGAGTTCGTGTTGGTGTTCGAAGGCCTGGACGATGTGCGTGATCTTGACCCGTTGCTGGAACGCATTTGCGAAGCCCTGGAGCAGCCCATGGAGATTGACGGCACCGAGCACGAGCTGTCGGCAAGCCTCGGCGTGGCGCTATATCCACTGCACGCGGACGCAAGTGGCGCGCAGCTGCTACGCCGTGCGGACCAGGCGATGTACGTGGTCAAGGCGCGCAAGCGCACTCGCGCACGCTGGTGGGCGCTGCCGCCGGATGACAATCATGTGCGGCCCTGCGACGCGCAGGACGGAGCGGACTTGCGTCCGTACGGGGCGACCGCCACCGAACTGCTGCGGCCACATTTTGCCGCGTGGGCCGACGGGCTTCCGGAGCTGCTTGAACAATTCTATGCGGAGCTTTGCACGCACGAGGGTGTGTGCGGCATCCTGCGAACCCTTCCGCCGGAGGACGCGGCAGGGGTTTGTCGCCGCCTGCTACAGCATGTGCGCGGTGTACTCAAGCCGCAGCTCAGCATGGCCGCACACCGTGAAAGCGCGGCGCGGGCCGGCGTGTTCAATGCCGCGTGGGGACTGGAAGAGGTTTGGTTGCTGGAGGCCGTGGAGCGTCTGCGCAGCCTGCTCGCTACGCTTCTGGGATCGAGCGTGCAGGGTGATCGGCGCCCGCTGGAGATCGTCATGCAGCGCTTGGCGCTTGAGCGCCAGTGGCAACTGGAAAGCATGCGCGCACTGCAACGACGCCGCGTGGAGTTGCTGGGCCGACTCAATGCGCTGGCCTGGTCTGCGCAAAGCTATCCGGAATTCATCCAGGGAGTCGTGGACATCCTTGCCTCACATCAGGAAATCGCCGCGTGCGCGGTCGGCCGCCCGGATGGCAATGGCGAACTGACCTACGAAGCGGTGGCCGGCAAGATCGTGGCTGACTACCTGCACGCCGTGTCGCGTGGGGTGGCGGTGTCAATCAGCGTCAACGAGGCATCCCCGCACGGCAGAGGGCCGGCCGGCCGTGCGTGGCGCAGCGCGACGATCCAGAGGTCGCCCAATTACGCGACCGACGAGTCGGTGGCCGAATGGCGCGACACCGCGCGACGCATCGGCATCCGCTCAAACGTGGCCGTGCCGTTGTGCCCGGTGCCGCAAATGCCGGCTGCCATCCTGGTCATCTACTGCCCGTACATCGGCGGTTTCCAGAGTGAAGACCAGCAAGCCTTCATCAGCCAGGTCAAGAGCGTGCTCGACCTGGCGCTGTCACGCCTGGCGCCGCCGCGCCGCGGTACCGCGTTGCTGCCGTTTTTCATGCGTGAGCGCTGGCGCAGCATGGTCTCCACCGACGCCATGCAGATGCACTACCAGCCAGTGGTGCGCTTGTCCGATGGCGTGGTTACGGAAATGGAGGCGCTGGCGCGACTGCGCACCGATGACGGCCAGGTGCTGTTGCCAGGCACGTTCCTGCCGGCGCTGGGCGACAGCGAACTGGTGCAACTTTTTCATCAGGCGTTGATGCAGGCCATGACATGCCGCGAGCGACTGGCTGATGCCGGGTTCGCATTGGACATGTCGGTCAACGCGCCGGCCTCCGCGCTGGAGGACAGTCGCTACCCGCAAACGGCGGCGGCCGCACTTGCGCGCGGGCCGCATGTTCCGGGCACGTTGCTGCTGGAGATACTCGAATCGCCCATGGGCACGGAACACTCCGCTTTGCAGGCCAAGGCGGGCATGCAGGCGTTGAAGGCGCTCGGCTTCCGCCTGGTCGAGGACGATCTGGGTGCGGGTTTCAGCTCTCTGATTCGCCTGCGACAATGGCCGTTTGATCGGGTGAAGATCGACCAGGCCATCGTGTTGCAGGTCGTCGATGATCCGCTGCGCACATTGCGCTTCATCCGCCAGCTGATCCGTCTGGGACATGACCTTGGGTTGGAGGTGGTGGTGGAGGGGCTGGAAACCCAGGGCATGATCGAAGCCGCGCTGGTGCTGGGCGCGGACCTGGGCCAAGGCTATGCATTGGCGCGGCCAATGGCCCCGGAGCTGCTGGCGGATTGGCTGGGCGCCTTCCGCCACAACTGGGACGCCAACCAACCGCGCACGACGCTGGGTATCCTCGCCGCCGCGCTGGTGTGGGAAGAGCAATTCGCTGCACTGCCTGCCGACCCGGTGTTTTGGCAACGCCATGCCGCGAGCTGCCTCCACACGGCGGCGAGCAACGCGCCTGGATCGGCGCACACCGCCTTGCGCACCCAGCGCGATACCATGCGTGCCGCCTCCGCCCAAGGGCCGTTGGGCGCCGCCTACCGTGACTCGCGTGAAACCTACTTCGCCATGCTGGTTGAGAGGGTATTGCTGGAAGAAAAACGCGACGCTTGAACGGGTCGCCCAACCAGCACGCTGGCGCAGCGAGCCTTGTACGCCCCAACCGCACAAAAAAGGCCACCGCGAAGGTGGCCATTTCATTGATTCGTGGTGGGCGGTCCAGGGATCGAACCTGGGACCACTGCCGTGTGAAGGCAGTGCTCTACCGCTGAGCTAACCGCCCGATGCGAGCGCGCAATTTTAGGCGAGTGCGGAAGGCCGGTCAATGCCGGGTTGCCGGCGGCGCGTGCACGACACTGCCAATGGCCAGGGCAGGCGTTGCTAAACTCGGCGCTCTTGAAGCTTTGGCAACGTGACCATGGACTACCTGAGCAGCCAGTACCTTGTCATCCTGCACGCGTTGCAGCAATTCCAGTTCACGCCGTGGAAGGTGGTCGGCTTGCTCGGCTCGCTGCTTTTCACCAGTCGTTGGTTCGTGCAGCTTTATTACACTCGCAAGCTCGGTCGGGTGGTCATGCCGCTGGCGTTCTGGTGGCTGTCGGTCGCCGGCAGCGCGATGCTGCTGGCGTACTTCGTGGTGGGCAAGAACGATTCCATCGGCATCATCTCCAACTTCTTCCCGGCGTTCGTCTCGATCTACAACCTGGCGGTGCACTTGCGCCATCGCCGGCTTTCTGCGCCCGTGGCACGGTAACGGCAGGCGCAATACGCGCGCGCAACACGGTTCGCGCTACAGTCACCGGGAACTGCGACTTCCGGAGGTGGCGATGAGACGTTGGCGGTGGGCGACGGGGTTGATCGCGCTTGCGCTGCTGCCGTTGGCCAGCACGGCGGATGTCGCGCCACGTTTGGACGCTGCAACCGCCGCGGCACCGGTGGTCGCCCAAGTAGCCCTGGTCGGTCCGATCGGGCCGGCGGCGGCCGAATATTTCGACGATGCGGTGACGCGCGCTGCGGCCGATGGCGCGGTTGCCATCGTGCTGCGTCTGGACACGCCCGGCGGCCTGTCCGAGTCGATGCGCCAGATCATCGCGCGCATGCTGGACAGCAAACTGCCGGTGCTGGCTTATGTTGCCCCCGGTGGGGCACGCGCCGCGTCGGCCGGCACGTACATCCTCTACGCTGCGCAGATTGCCGCGATGGCGCCGGCAACCCATGTCGGGGCAGCCACGCCGATCCAGCTCGGTGGCAATACGCGCATGCCGCTGCCGTTGCCGGTGGACAAGCCGGCACCGGCGACCTCCGGCGCCGCCGCGCCGGCTGCAGACCCGGCGGACGCGGAACAGACCAAGACCCTGAACGACGCGATCGCGAGCATCCGCTCGCTGGCGCAGCTGCGTGGTCGCGATGAAGCGTGGGCGGAGGCCGCCGTGCGTGGCGCAGCGACGCTTACCGCCGATGAGGCGGCGCGCAAGCACGTGATCGATTTCATCGCCCGCGATGTGCCCGACTTGTTGGCGCAATCCGATGGCCGCCAAGTCGACGTGCGCGGCGCACGCGTCACATTGCACTTGAAAGGCGCGACGGTTCGCGACTATGCCCCGGGTGCGCGCACCCAGTTTCTGGGCATCATCACCAACCCGACCATCGCCTACCTGCTGTTGCTGGCTGGCATCTTCGGCATTGGCATCGAGGCGTTGCATCCGGGTGCATTGCTGCCGGGGATCGTCGGTGGCATCTGCCTGTTGATCGGCCTGTACGCGATGCAGTTGTTGCCGGTCAACTACGCGGGACTGGCGCTGATGGCCCTGGGCATCGGCCTGCTGGTGGCCGAGGCGCTCAACCCGACGGTCGGTGCATTGGGTATTGGTGGCGTGATTTCCTTTGTGGTGGGGTCGGTGATGCTGATGAATACGACGGTGCCCGGCTATGCGGTCAACGTGGGCGTGATTGCGGCCATTGCGCTCGCGGCCTCCGCATTGTTGGGCTTGATCTTGTGGCTGGTGCTGCGATCGCGGCGCTCGCAGGTGACCACCGGTGACGAGGGCATGCTCAGCGATGTCGCCGAACTGCTGGAGCCGGTCGCCGCCGGCGGCACTTCATGGGTGATGGTGCGCGGCGAGCGCTGGCGCGTGCGCAGCGAAGGCGCGTTGCCGGCCGGGACACGGGTTCGTGTCACGCGCCGCGAGGGTCTGGTCTTGCAAGTCGTGCCGGCGTGAACTGTTCACGTGCCGGTGCTGTTTCAGCGAACGATTGACGGGAGAGAGTCATGTTTGGATTTGTCGGCGTGCTGGTGGTCATCGGCATCATGTTGCTGTTTTCCACGATCAAGATCCTGCCCGAATACGAGCGCGGGGTGATCCTGACGCTGGGCCGCTATACCGCCACCAAGGGGCCGGGCCTGGTACTGCTGCTGCCGGTGATCCAGCGCATGCTGCGCGTGGATTTGCGCGTGACGGTGATGGACGTGCCGCCACAGGACGTGATCTCGCGCGACAACGTGTCGGTGCGCGTCAATGCCGTGGTGTATTTCCGCGTGGTCGATCCGGCCAAATCGGTGCTTGAGGTGGCAGAGTTCTTCCAGGCCACCAGCCAGTTGGCGCAGACGCGGCTGCGTTCGGTGCTGGGCCAGCACGAGCTGGACGAGATCCTGTCGCAACGCGACTCGATCAATCACACGCTGCAGGAGATCCTGGACGAAGCCACCGATCCGTGGGGCATCAAGATCGCCAACGTCGAGATCAAGGACGTGGACTTGAACGAGACCATGGTGCGCGCCATCGCACGCCAGGCCGAGGCCGAGCGTGAGCGGCGCGCCAAGGTGATCCACGCCGAGGGCGAAATGCAGGCGGCGGAGAAACTGCGCGACGCCGCGGCGATGCTGTCGCAGCAGCCGCAGGCGCTGCAGTTGCGCTATCTGCAGACGCTGGCGGACATGTCCAACAACGGCAAGTCGTCCACCATCGTGTTCCCGTTGCCGTTGGATCTTATCCGCCCGCTGATGGAGGCCTTTCCCGGCAAGAATGCGTGACGGTCAGGTAGCCGGTGCCGTAGGCCGGGCAGTGCCTGCCGCCCGGTCTCACCATCGCCGGCGGGCAGTGCCCGCACTGCGTTCGTACTGCGGTTCGTTGTGCGGCCAGAGTCAATTCGGATGACGTGCTGTTGGCAACGCCTTAACCGCCGGTTCGATAGCATCGGGACAGGTCAACGGAGAACCTCATGGCAACCGGCTGGGCAGGTGATGGCGCGGTGCAGGATCAGATCGACGCCACCGTCAATGATGCGGTAAAGCGCGCGCGCGGGCAGCTGCCCAAGGGTCCGGGCCTGCTGCGTTGTGCTGAATGCGACGTCGAAATCCCCGCGGCGCGCCGGCAGGCGATGCCGGGTGTGCGACTGTGCGTGGCGTGCCAGGAAGCCAGTGACCAGTCGCGTACGGTGGAAATGTGGAATCGCCGTGGCAGCAAGGACAGCCAGCTGCGTTGATGCCCAGCCATTGCCCGCCCGGCGGCCACCCCGCGTTGCGCCTTGGCAAGACCCCGCGGCACGTCCGCGACGCGGGCTCGGCGGTTCGGTGCGCTACTCCGGCTCGTAATCGAGGTTGGAACTGAGCCAGCGCTCGGCCTCGGCCAAAGCCCAACCCTTGCGCCGCGCATAGTCGGCTACCTGCTCCTTGCCCAGGCGGCCAACCACGAAGTACTGGCTGTCCGGGTGCGAGTAATACCAGCCAGACACCGCTGCCGCCGGATACATCGAGAAGCCTTCGGTAAGCTCGATCCCGGTGTTTTTGGTGACATCAAGCAGCCGGAACAGCGTGGCCTTCTCGGTATGTTCCGGGCAGGCCGGGTAGCCTGGCGCCGGGCGGATGCCGCGATATTTCTCGGCGATCAACTCGTCGTTGCCCAGCGCCTCGTCTGGCACGAAACCCCAGAACTCCTTGCGCACCCGCTCGTGCATGTGTTCGGCAAAGGCCTCGGCGAGACGGTCCGCCAGCGCCTTGAGGATGATTGTTGAGTAGTCGTCGTAGTCGGCCTGGAACCGGGCCAGATGCTCCTCGATGCCCAGCCCGGCAGTGACGGCGAAGCCGCCGATCCAGTCCGGCTTGTTGAACTCTTTGGGCGTGACGAAATCTGCCAGGCACAGATTGGGCCGTTCCGGCGGCTTGTCGGCTTGCTGGCGCAGGCTGCACAGCGTGGCAAGTACCGTCGTTTCCGTTGCGCCTATCCCCGATTCCCAGTCTCTGCTTGCATACACCTCCACGTCATCACCCACGTTGGCGGCCGGCCACAGGCCGATAACGGCGCGGGCGGTCAGCCACTTCTCGGCGACGATCTTGTCCATCATTGCCTGCGCGTCGGCGAACAGTTCGCTGGCCTGCGTGCCAACCACCGGATCGCTCAGGATGTTCGGGTAATGGCCGCTCAGTTCCCACGCCTGGAAGAACGGTGTCCAGTCGATGTAGCTGCGGATCGTGGCGAGGTCGTAATCGTCGAATACGGTGACGCCGGGCTGGTTCGGCTGCGGCGGATCATAGCTGGCCCAGTCACAGGCATAACGATGTGCGCGCGCGTGTTCCAGTGACACCAGCTTCTTGCCCGGGCCGCGGTTGCGATGGCGCTCGCGCACGTCGGCGTATTCGAGCTGGATCTTTTCCAGGAAGGCCTTGACCAGATCCTTGCTGACCAGCGACTGCGCCACACCGACCGCACGCGAGGCGTCCTTCACCCACACCGTACCGGCCTTGTAATGCGGCTCGATCTTCAGCGCGGTATGCGCACGCGACGTGGTGGCACCGCCGATGAGCAGCGGGATATGGAAGTCCTGCCGCTGCATCTCCTTGGCGACGTTGCCCATTTCCTCCAGCGAGGGCGTGATCAGGCCGGACAGGCCGATCATGTCCGCGTGCTCGGCAATGGCGGTGGCAAGAAT
>JBDTIE010000056.1:0-5296 GCA_039936515.1 Rhodanobacter sp.
GGCCCGGTGCGGTAGTGCACCAGACGCAGGCTTTCGTCACGGGCCAGCTTGGTCAGCGCCGTCTCGAGTTTTGCCAGCGCGTCCCATGGGCCACTTGCCAGCAGCATCAGCGAGGTTTCCGAGCCGATGGTGGACACGCGCGACTCGGCCAGGTTGCAGCCGGCGTCGGCGATGCGCTTGGACAATGCCAGCAGCGGCGACTTGGCGCTGGCCGCCAGCGCGTGGATCAGCAATTGCGTGTCGGCCGCGGTGCGCGTCGGTACGGATGTGGATTTCAAGTGCTTAGGCCTGGGGCGTGGTCCCGCACCTGCGGAAACCCAAGAGGTTACACCGGGCCAGCTTACTTGCCCGCTTCGGGAGGCGGCAAGTAACATGCATGGCTGGTTGCGAGGCAATGCCGTGCTCAATATTCATGGAAGCATCTGTGCGCTGGTGACGCCGTTTACGGCCGATGGCGCGCTGGACTTGGCCGCCTTTGCGCGCCTGCTCGATCACCAGCTCGCCGGCGGCACGCAGGCGCTGGTCGTGGCCGGGTCCACCGGTGAGGCGCACATGCTCGAGGCGGCGGAGTTCGATCGCCTGCTCGGTTTCACGCTGGACCACGTTTCCGGCCGTGTGCCGGTTATTGCCGGCACCGGCGAGGCCGGTACCGCCAAGACCGTGGCGGCGACCCGGCATGCCGCCCAGCTTGGCGCGGATGCCGCGCTGGTGGTGGCACCGTATTACGTGCGCCCGACCCAGGAAGGCCTGCGCCGGCATTTCCTGGAAGTGGCCGAACACGCCGGTCTGCCGGTCATCCTGTACAACGTGCCCGGCCGCACGGCTTGCGACATGTTGCCTGCCACCGTTGCCGCCCTGCGCGATCACCCGGCGATCATCGGCATCAAGGAGGCGCGCAATGACGACGAGCGCATCCAGGCGCTGGTGGAACTTGTACGCGATGATTTCGTCTACCTCTCCGGCGACGATGCCAGCGCCGGCGCTGCCATGCTGGCGGGCGCCGCCGGCACGGTGTCGGTGGTGGCCAATGTGGTGCCGCAGGTGTTTCGGGCCATGTGCGATGCGGCAACCGCTGGCGACGCGCAGGGCACACATCGGCTGGTCACGGCATTGCAGCCGTTGTTGCAGGCACTTGAGTGCGCGCCCAACCCGATACCGGTCAAGGCGGCGCTGGCTTTGCACGGCATCGGCAATGGCGTCCTGCGCCTGCCACTGTTGGCGCTCGAAGACGGCGCGCCACGCGAGCAAATGCGCGCGGCGCTGTCCACTCTGGCATCCTTGGCGGTGACGACGGCCGCTTGACGGTCGTCCCCATCTTTTCTCACGGAACCCTGGTACATGAAGAAAACCTCGCTCCTCGTGGCAGTGCCCGCCGTCATCCTCAGTGGATTGTTGTTGACCGGTTGCGGCATGTTCCGTTCGCACAAGGCCTGGGAGACCGCGCAGCAGGAGTCGCCGCTGGAGATCCCGCCCGGTCTGGACCGCCCTTCGACCAGCGCCGCGCTGGTGATCCCGCCGCCGGGGTCCGGCGCGCCGTCAGCCGATCCGTCCTCGGCCGCCAGTGGCCAGGTCGCTGACGGTTTCGTGCTGGCCGATCCGGTCGACAGCGCCTACCGCCGCGTGGGCCAGGTGCTGGAGAGCGGAAGCTTGGGTCAGGTTGTCAGTCACGATGACGCCGCGCACAGCTACACCTTGAACGTTGTTGCCAGCGCAATGCAGGCGAAAAAGGGTGGTTTCTTCGGCCGGCTGTTTGGTCGTGACAAGTCCGTTGCCGCGGCCGCACCGGGCGGCGCCTCGCACCAGGTGCGGGTGGACATTGGCGCGAGCGGAACCAGCGGCAGCGAAGTGCGCGCGCAAGGCAACGCCGCGGCGGTGGCCAAGGTCATCGACGGCTTGAAGTCGCGTCTGGGCAGCTGAGCCTGCGACTTCAGGCAACAAAAAGCCGCCTGCGGGCGGCTTTTTTGTTGGTACACCGCGGGCGGCTCAGCGCTCCAGCAATGGCAGCTTGTCCGGCTTGCCATCCCAGGCGGCCGCATCAGCGGGGGGCTCCTTGCGCACGGTGAGCACCGGCCACTCCTGCGCCAGCGCGGCGTTCAGCGCAATGAAGCCTTCCTGGCCGGCGGGCACGTCGTCTTCGGGGTAAATCGCGTTGGCCGGGCATTCGGGTTCGCACAACGTGCAGTCGATGCATTCGTCCGGGTTGATCGCCAGGAAGTTCGGCCCTTCGTGGAAGGCGTCCACCGGGCACACCTCGACGCAGTCGGTGTACTTGCACTTGATGCAATTGTCGACGACGACGAATGTCATGATTGCGGCCTCTGGATCAGTGGATCCCCGCATCGGCGGGAATGACGGCCCGATCGGGAATCGTATTGCCGCCACGGCGCCGACAACCCAGGCCGCCACGGTTGCGCTCGCGACGAAGACGCCATCCCGTGCCGCCGTCGCCTTGACGAGTGCGGCCATGATTTGCCGCAAGCGGCCTCAACGCAAGCCGATGGCTTCAAGCCGGCTTGCCGCCGGGCGCAGAGGCAATCGGAGGGGATTGCACAAGGCTCAATGGTGCTCCCTACGAGACTCGAACTCGTGTTCCCGCCTTGAGAGGGCAGTGTCCTGGGCCACTAGACGAAGGGAGCGTTATGCTTGAGAGCGCGCTAGTATAGCGGAATTGTCCTGCCCGACAATGCCGGAAACGCCGCTCGCGCCGCCCGCCCTCAAAGCCTGACGCCGCGACCGCGGCAGCCCTGACAACGCGCTCGCGCGTGTCTGCCGGCCCTGCCGGGCGCTCTGCCCGCAAGGATTTCCATAGCTTGAACCTCCAATCAGGGATCGCCACCACGCCGGCGTTGCGGATCATCCCGCGCGACCAGCACAACATCTCACGCAAGAACATCAGCAAGGCTGCCTTGCGCGTGCTGTACCACCTCAACGAGGCCGGTTACACCGCGTACCTGGTAGGCGGCGCGGTCCGCGACCTGCTGCTGGAGCGCCGGCCCAAGGACTTCGACGTCGCCACCAACGCGACGCCGGACGAGGTCAAACGCCTGTTTCGCAACTGCCGCCTGATCGGCCGTCGCTTCCGCCTCGCGCATGTGGTGTTTGGTCCGGAGATCATCGAGGTGGCCACCTTCCGCGGCGTGGGCGAGGAAGGCGGCGATGGCGACCGGCGACTGGTGGACGGTCGCATCGTGCGCGACAACATCTGGGGCAGCATCGAGGAGGACGCGGTGCGCCGCGACTTCCGCGTCAATGCCATGTACTACGACATCAGCGACTTCTCCGTGCGCGACTACGTCGGCGGTATGCAGGATCTGGACGATCGGGTGCTGCGCCTGATCGGTGATCCGGACACGCGTTATCGCGAGGATCCGGTGCGCATGCTGCGCGCCGCGCGTCTGGCGGCCAAACTCGACATGCATATCGACGAGGCGGCGACGGCGCCCTTTGCCACGCTTGGGCCGCTGTTGGGCGAAGCGGCGCCGGCGCGCCTGTTCGACGAATCGCTGAAGATGTTTCTGAGCGGGCAGGGGCTCAAGAGCTTCCGCATGCTGGAGCATTGCGGGCTGCTCAAGTTCATGTTTCCGGCCACGGCGCGTGCACTGCGCCGTGGCGACGACGCGTTGCGGGCGCTGGTGGAGGCCGGCCTGGCCAATACTGATGCACGCGTCAACGCGGACAAGTCGGTGACGCCGGCGTTCCTGTTCGCCGTGCTGCTGTGGGGCGAGGTGCGGGACGTGGCGCAGCAGGCGATGGCGCGCGGCGTATCGCCAGCCGACGCGTGGACCACGGCAGCGGCGCACGTAGTAGCCGAGCAGTGCCAGCGCGTGGCCATCCCGCGCCGCTTCACCTTCACCATGGAAGAAATCTGGGCGCTGCAACCACGCTTCGAGCAATTGCAGCGCAAGCGCGTGTTCCGGCTGATGGCGCACCCGCGCTTTCGCGCCGCCTACGACTTCCTGCTGTTGCGTGCCGCCGAGTCGCCGGCACTGGCCGAGCTGGGGCGCTGGTGGACGCACGCCCAGCAGCTTGAACCGGAAGTGCTTTCCGCGGCGTTGCCGGTGTCTTCCGGCAACGCCGCGCTGGACGCGGCCACCGTGCCGATGCCGGGCAAGCCGCCGCGTCCGCGCCGTCGGCGTCGACCGGGCAAGCCCGGCACGCCGTGACCCTGGCCTGGATCGCGCTGGGCAGCAATCTGCATGATCCGCGCCGGCAGGTGCTGCGCGGCATGGACGCCATCGCGCGCTTGCCAAACACGCGGGTACTGCGCCGATCGCACCTGTATCGCACACCGCCGTGGGGCGTGCTCGATCAGCCGGCTTTCATCAACGCCGCGGTGAGCGTGGAAACCACCCTGGCGCCGGCGGATCTGTTGGCGGCGCTGCTGGCCATCGAGAACCTTGCCGGTCGGGTACGAACGCATGCCAACGGCCCGCGTACGCTGGACCTGGACCTGCTGCATGTCGATGGCGTGCACTGCACGGACGCGACGCTCACGCTGCCGCATCCGCGCATGGCCGAGCGGGCCTTCGTGCTGTTGCCGCTGAACGACATCGCCCCGACGCTGCCGCTGTCCGCTACGCTCTCGGTAGCCGCGCAGCTCGCGCGGCTCGACCTTTCCGGATGCGAGCGCATCGACTGACGCGCGAGCGCGTGAAAACCAGCAGCGAGGCAAATCGTGTACGTGCAAAGCAGCAGTGTCCCCGAGCGTAAACCGGTCACCGTACCGGGCTTGCAGGCGATGAAGGCTGCCGGCCAGCGCATCGTCATGCTCACTGCCTACGACGCCAGCTTCGCCTGGCAACTTGAGGTGGCCGGCATCGACGTGGCGCTGGTCGGCGATTCGCTGGGCATGGTCATCCAGGGTCACCGCAGCACATTGCCAGTGACGCTGGAGCACATGGTCTATCACACCAGCGCGGTGGCGCGCGGGCTGACTGCGACGCTGCTGGTCGCCGACGTGCCGTTCATGGCTGACCGCGATGTCGGCCATGTGCTGGAAGCCGGTGCGCGGCTGGTGGGCGAGGCGGGCGCGGCGATGGTCAAGCTTGAAGGCGCCGGGCCACACGTGCTGGAGGCGATTGGCGCGCTCACCGCGCGTGCTATCCCGGTGTGTGCGCACCTGGGCCTGACCCCGCAATCGGTGCACAAGTTTGGCGGCTTTCGCATCCAGGGTCGGGAGGACGCTGCGGCCGAGCACCTGCTGGAGCAGGTCCGCGCAGTGCAGGATGCCGGCGCATCGCTGCTGGTGATCGAAGGCGTGCCCAGCGCGCTGGGCCAGCGCCTGACCGCGGCGGCG
>JBDTIE010000057.1:0-5407 GCA_039936515.1 Rhodanobacter sp.
GGCGAAGGCTCACGCAGGGAGGCGACTGGCGGTCGCGATTCACGTGCCGCGGTGAACGCAGGTGGCGACGACTGGCGCACGCTGGCCACCGGCGCGGCCGCGAGACGAGCGCCAGGTGACGGCGCCGCGGCGAGCGCTGCATCGACCGGGTACAGGTCGATCACCAGCCGGTAATCACTGCCGGAGGAAGGCTTGAGCACGAAGCTTTTCATGCGGCTGGCCGGATCAATCGCCGCCGTCAGTTGCAGCCGATTGCCGTGGCGGGCACTGGTCATGCCGCGGAACAGGCCCCGCGCGGACGGGCTGCCAAAACCACTGGTCAGCTGGCTGTCGCCCAGGTCCACCACCATGCGCCCGCCGGTCTGGGTGATGCGGTATTCCAACGGGCCGGACGCCACCAGCACCACGCGGGTGTGCGAGGCATCGGCCCATACCCGCGCCTGGCTGACGTCGGCTGCGTGGACCACGACACAAGGCACGGACAGGCCAAGTGCCACTGCCGCGAGCAGCCCCGCGCCGCGATTGTCATGACGGATCAACATGCTGCGCATTGAAGCGCAGGCGTTTGCCGAATGCAAGGCTATTTTCCCTTGGATATCCGCAACCTGCAGATCATTCGTCAAGCGTTGTCAAGATTATTGATGCAAGTGGCGCATTACTCGCGGTTCGTGGCGCCCTGGTTATCGGCACAGCTGACGCGGGCCAAGGCTTGCGCGCCACGCCCGCTGCGGCTGAACATCTTCGCGTGGCGGGCGGCCCCGGCGTAGTCCAGGTGCAGCTCGATGTCTGCCGGCGGCAACGCGCCGACGCCCCGTTCGGGCCACTCCACCAGCACCAGCGCATCGTCGTCGACCAACCCGTCCAGGCCCAGCCACTCCAGTTCACCCGGATCGGCGATTCGGTACAGGTCCAGGTGCCACGCCGCGCGGCCACCGGCCGTATAACCTTCGAGCAGGGTGTAGGTGGGACTCTTGATGCGTTCGCCCGCCCCCAGCGCCGTCAGCAAGGCGCGCGCGAAGCTGGTTTTGCCGGCGCCCAGCGGCCCGTGCAGATACAACACCATGCCACCAGCTACCGAGTTCGCAAGCGTGCGCGCAAGACGCGCGGTGGCAGCTTCGTCGGGCAGATCCCATTCGGGTGCTCGCGAGGCGGAGTCAATCATTGATCTCTCCGACATTCAACAAAATTCGTAGCGGCAGCAGCAGGTCACTGGCGAGCAGGCCGCGCTCGCCAATCTGTGCGGCCTGATCGCCAGCACGTGCGTGCAGGCCGACGCCAAGACACGCGGCGCGGCGGGCAGGGCAACCCTGCGCCAGGAGCGCGGCGATGATGCCTGTCAACAAGTCGCCCATGCCGCCCGAGGCCATGCCCGGATTGCCCCACGGACAGACGTCCAGACGTCCATCCGGGCTGGCAATGAGGCTGCCGGCACCCTTGAGCACCACCACCGCCTGATAGCGCCCGGCCAGCGCACGCGCAGCGGCAAAGCGGTCAGCTTCCACGTCGGCGGTCTGCGTGCCCAGCAGCCGCGCCGCCTCGCCAGGATGCGGCGTCAGCACGACCGGCGTGTCGAAGCGCCGTAGCGCGGCCTCGTGCGCCAGCAGGTTCAAGCCATCGGCATCGAGCACCAGCGGCTTGCCGGCGGCCAGTGCCGTAGCCCACAGCGCGCGGCTCCATGCCCCGCGGCCCAGCCCTGGCCCGAGCGCGATGACGCTTGCGTGGCCAAGCAGCGCACCGAGCGCGTGCGCGTCAGGCGCCGCGTGCACCATCAGTTCGGGTCGGCCCAGGTTCAACGTGGCGGCGTGTTCGGGATGCGTCGCCACGCTGACCAGACCGGCACCGCTGCGCAATGCCGCTTCACCGGCCAGGCGCACCGCGCCGCTCATGCCCGGCGCCCCGCCCACGACCAGCACATGACCGCTGTCGCCCTTGTTGGCAAAGCGTGCTCGCGGCGCGAGGCCGGATGCCATCAGGAGGTACGCATCAGGCGCCACGCCGGCCGCCGGCACATCCAGGCTGGCCAGTTCGAGCACACCGGTGACGTCGGCCGCGCGGCCGGTATGCAGACCACGCTTGCACGCGACAAAGGTCACCGTCACGTGCGCGCGCACGACGGCGCCCGGGCAATGACCGGTGTCAGCGTTCAATCCGGAAGGCACATCCAGGGCCAGCACCGGCACGGCGCTGGCGTTGATGCACTCGATCAATGCGGCCACGTTCGCCTGCGGTGCGCGATCCAGACCAATGCCGTACAGCGCGTCCACCACGACGTCGGCGTCCGGCAAGGCCAAAGCGCCGTCCCAGGCCATGATCTGGCCACCACCACGTTCCCACGCCGCGCGCGCCAGCGCCGCATCACCCGCGGCGTCAGTGGCCAGCGCCAACACGCTGACCTGCAGACCGCTTTCGCGCGCCAGCGCGCCAAGCAGGAAGCCGTCGCCGCCGTTGTTGCCTGGCCCGCAGCAGATGGTGACCTGCCGCGCTTGTGGCCAGCGCCGGCGCAGGCAATCCAGCGCGGCCTGCGCGGCGCGGCGCATCAGCGCGAAACTTTCCATGTGCAACGCCGCCAATGCCGCGCGCTCCAGCGCACGCACTTGTGCCACGGTGTACAGGTGACGGCAGGCGGATGGCGCAGACATGGGCCGATTATAGGCTGGGCACCTACAATGCCGCGGTGAACTCCGTTGCGCCCGCTGCCATCGACTACACCGCGCTCGCCGGCGACATCAAGTCGTGGGCGCGCGAGTTGGGCTTTGCCGACGCCGGCATCACCGGCACCGCGCTGGACGAGGACGAGGCCCATCTCAACCGCTGGCTGGGCCAGGGCTATCACGGACAGATGGAATACATGGCGCGTCACGGCAGCAAGCGCACGCGCCCGGCCGAGCTCGCCCCTGGCACGCAGCGCGTGATCTGCGTACGCATGGACTACGCCGCCGCGCCAGACACGCGCGAGGCATGGACAGTGTTGCGCGATGGCGAGGCAGCGTATGTCTCGCGCTACGCGCTGGGTCGCGATTACCACAAGCTCATGCGCAGCCGATTGCAGAAGCTGGCCGAGCGCATCCACGCCGTGGTCGGCGAGTTTGGCTATCGCGCCTTCGTCGACTCCGCGCCAGTGATGGAAAAGGCGCTGGCGCGCAACGCCGGTCTGGGCTGGGTTGGCAAGCACACGGTGCTGATCAACCGCGACGCCGGTTCGTATTTCTTCCTGGGCGAGCTCTACACCGACCTGCCGCTGCCCACGGACCCGCCCGCGGTCGAGCATTGCGGCACCTGCACTCGCTGCATCACCGCCTGTCCGACCGGCGCGATCGTCGGGCCATACCAGCTCAACGCCAAGCGCTGCATTTCGTACCTGACCATCGAGCTCAAGGGCTCCATCCCCGAAGACCTGCGTGCGCCGATGGGCAACCGCATCTTTGGCTGCGACGACTGCCAGCTGGTGTGCCCGTGGAACAAGTTTGCGCAGGTGGCGACCGAGGCCGATTTTGCGCCACGTCACAGCCTGGACGGCGCCAGGCTGGCGGAGCTGTTCTCGTGGAGCGAAGAGGAGTTTCTCAAACGCACCGAAGGCATGGCGATCCGCCGAGCCGGGTACGAAGGCTGGCTGCGCAACATCGCGGTGGCGCTGGGCAATGCACCACCGTCAGCGGCGGTGCGCGGGGCGTTGCACAGCCGTGCCGGGGATGCGTCGGCAGTGGTGCGCGAACATGTGGCGTGGGCGCTGCAGCGTCAGGCGGACAACGTCGCGACGGCTGAGAGCTGAGCGAGGGCGGTCGCTGGCGTCTCTTTAGCCGACGGCGGCCATTTGCGTGGGGATGCTGCGGTTGGTGCGCTTGACGCGATTGGCCGCGTCGACATACACACAGGTCGGCTGGAACTGCTCCAGCTCGGCCTCGCTCAACTGCGCAAACGCGGCGATGATGATGATGTCGCCCGCCTGCGCGCTGCGCGCGGCGCTGCCGTTGACCGAGATGATGCCCGAGCCCTCTTCCGCGCGCAGCGCATAGGTGACGAAGCGCTGCCCGCTGTTGACGTTCCAGGCATGGATCTGCTCGTACTCGCGAATGCCCGAAGCCTTGAGCAGCAGGCCGTCGATCGCGATCGAGCCCTCGTAGTGCAGCTCGGCGTGGGTCACGGTCACGCGGTGCAGCTTGGCCTTGAGCATGTTCAGGTGCATGAGTGGTTTCCTGCAGGGAAAGCTTGCCAGTCGTGCATTATCGAACCACTGACGCTGCACCGCAACAACACGGCCGGCGTCAATCCAGCAGCAGGTTGTCGATCAGCCGCGTTGTTCCCAGGCGTGCGGCCACCAGCGCGACCAGACCGTCGCGCTCGCCATCGCCCGGCGGCAGCAGGTCCTCGCCGCGGCGAATGGCGGCGTAATCGGGAACGAACCCGGCGCGTTGCAGACGCGTCGTCGCCACGCGCTCGATTGCCTGCCACGGGTGACCGGCGGCAAACAACGCGCGCATCTTGCACAAGGTGTCGTGGAGCATCGGCGCGCGCGCGCGTTCGGCGGCCGACAGGTACTGGTTGCGCGAGCTCAGCGCCAGGCCGTCCGCGGCACGGAAAATCGGCGCCGCCATTACTCGTACCGGCAGCGAAAGATCACGCACCAGGCGTTCGATCACCTTCAGTTGCTGGTAATCCTTTTGACCAAAAACCGCCACGTCCGGCTGCACCAGGTTGAGCAGCTTGCACACCACGGTGGCAACGCCGTCGAAGTGTCCTGGCCGATGCGCACCTTCCAGCGCGCCGGTGATCTCGGGCACGCGCAAGCTCACGCTGTGCGCGGCGCCAAACGGGTAGAGGGTGGCCACGTCCGGCGCGAACAGCAGGTCGCAGCCCTCGTCGGTCAGCGCCGTCTGGTCGGCTGTCAGCGTGCGCGGGTAGCGCTCGAAATCCTCGCCGGGGGCAAACTGCGTGGGATTGACGAAGATGCTGGCCACAACGCGGTCGGTGCGCGCGCGCGCCAACTTGACCAGCGACTGGTGACCGGCGTGCAGGTTGCCCATGGTCGGCACGAAGCCCACGGTCTGGCCCTTGCCACGCCAGCCACGGATGGCGGCGCGCAATGCCGGGGCGTCCAGGATGGTCTGCATGCTGTGCCCGCCTTCGCGCTAGTTGAAACAGTGTTCCGGCGCCGGGAAAGCGCCACTGCGCACGTCTTGCGCATACGCTGCCAGCGCCGCGCCGACCGAGTCGCGCCCTGCCAGGAAGTCCTTGCTGAACTTGGGCCGGCGTCCGGGAGTGATGCCCAGCATGTCGTGAATCACCAGCACCTGCCCGTCGCAATCCGGACCGGCGCCAATCCCGATGACCGGAATGGTCACCGCGGCAGTGACCTTCTTGCCCAGAGCCGCAGGGACACCCTCGATCACCAGCAAGTCCGCACCCGCGG
>JBDTIE010000058.1:0-3411 GCA_039936515.1 Rhodanobacter sp.
CGACCCAGCGGAACGGGCCGATGCCGCGGCAGAATAACGGGCGCACATAGGCCGGCACGAAGCCGGGAAATGCGAACGCGTTTTCGCAGCCGGCGTCTTGCGCCATCTGGCGGATGTTGTTGCCGTAATCGAACGTCGGGATGCCTTGCGCGTGGAACGCGAGCATCGCTTCGACATGCGTCTTCATCGACTGCTTGGCGGCGCGTGCCGTGCCGACGGGATCGCTCTTGCGCCGATCGAACCACTGCTCCAGGGTCCAGCCTCGCGGCAGGTAGCCGTTGACCGGATCGTGTGCGCTGGTCTGGTCGGTGACGGCGTCGGGTTTGACGCCGTGCTTGACCAGCTCGGGCAGGAGATCGGCGGCGTTGCCGAGCAGCGCGATCGATTTCGCCGCGCCGGCTTTTGTGTATTTCGCGATGCGCGCCAGTGCATCATCCAGATCAGTCGCCTGCTCGTCGACGTAGCGCGTCTTCAGGCGGAAATCGATGCGCGATTGCTGGCACTCGATGGCCAGCATGCACGCGCCAGCCATGACCGCGGCCAGCGGTTGCGCCGCGCCCATGCCGCCGAGCCCGGCGGTGAGGATCCAGCGTCCTTTCAAATCGCCGCCGTAGTGCTGGCGCGCCATTTCCACGAAGGTTTCGTAGGTGCCCTGGATGATGCCTTGCGAGCCGATGTAGATCCACGAGCCGGCGGTCATCTGGCCGTACATCATCAAGCCCTTCTTATCGAGCTCGTTGAAGTGCTCCCAGGTCGCCCAGTGCGGCACCAGGTTGGAGTTGGCGATCAACACACGCGGAGCGTCCACGTGCGTGTGGAACACGCCGACCGGCTTGCCCGATTGCACTAGCAGCGTCTCGTCGTCCTCCAGTTCGCGCAGCGCCTTGAGGATCGCGTCATAGCATTCCCAGTTGCGCGCGGCGCGCCCGATGCCGCCGTACACCACCAGCTCGGCCGGGTTCTCCGCCACCTCGGCATCAAGGTTGTTCTGCAACATGCGGTACGGCGCTTCACTCAGCCAACTCTTGCAAGTCAGTGTGGTGCCGCGCGGGGCGCGGATGCTGCGGGTGGTGTCGATGCGTGTGGGTGCGTTCATTGCGGCCTCCGGGGGACAGGCCTGGAAGTATAGGCGGCGCGTTGCCGACCGGCCGCCAGTCAGCGCAGTGCGGCGCCGGGAGGGAAGCCGGACGGAAGTGGCGTGCCGCTTCGCGTGGCTCTCACGGACTCACGTACTAAAGTGTGATATCGCCGGCGTAGGCGCTGCATCACTGCGCACTTCAACACTTTGCCCATCAGCCGCCGGACTCGCGTCACCGATGCACCACCAACCAAGGTCCCGCAGTGACGCAGACAGAGACGATCAACAGCGCGGCCGTCGTGGTCGGCATCGGGGCATCCGCCGGCGGCGTCGAAGCCATCAGCAGCTTTCTCGACCACGAACATGGCGAGTCGCGTGCCGCATTCGTGGTGTTGATGCACATGGCTGCCGAACGCACCAGTCACCTCGCGGAAATCCTTGCGCGACACACCAGCATGCCGGTGGCCTTCGCCGAGCATGGCGAGGCGGTGGAACCGGGCCGGGTCTATGTGCTGCCGCCGGGGATGATCCTGACGGCCAGAGACGCGCGGTTTTGGCTTTCGCCACTGGACCGTGCCGATCGCGTGCCGACGGTCATCGACCGCTTCTTCAATTCTCTGGCGGACAGCTATGGCGAGCGCGCGATTGGCGTGGTGCTGTCCGGCACCGGCGCCGATGGCGCGCTGGGGCTTAAGGCGATCCGCGACCGCGGCGGCCTGACCATTGCCCAGGGTGATGACGGATCCGCGCCGCTGTTTTCCGGCATGCCCGAAAGCGCGGTGGCTATTGGCGCGATCGACGTGCAACTGCCGGTGGAGGACATCGCCGCCCGCCTTGTCCTGGCCATTGCCGCATTTGCGCGCGAGGACACCGACCCGCAGACCGACGACGAAGGCACGGCCGCGCAACGCGAAGTGCTGCGCCAGGAGGTCTGCAGGCTGTTGCGCGAGCGCGTCGGCCACGACTTCAGCGGCTACAAGCCAAACACTTTCTTCCGTCGCATGCAGCGGCGCATGTATGTGCTGGGCGTGCCCGATCTTCGTGCCTACGTGGAGCTGCTCAAGGGCGACGCGGGTGAGGTGACGCTGCTGTTTCGCGACCTGTTGATCAGCGTCACCAGCTTTTTTCGCGATGCGGACGCGTTCATCGCGCTGACCAATATCGTCCCGGCGCTGTTTCGCGGCAAGAAACCCAATGAAGAAGTGCGGGTGTGGGTGCCCGGCTGCGCCACCGGCGAAGAGGCGTACTCGGTCGGCATCCTGCTGCTGGAACACGCGGACACCCTCGGCGCCGATGCGCCGTACCTGCGCGTGTTTGCCACCGATATTGACGAGCGCGCGCTGGGCATCGCGCGCAGGGGGCGCTACCCGTCGGTGCTGCTGGACAACGTGTCGCCGAAGCGGCGAGAGACGTTTTTCATCGAGGACCGGGACCACTTCGCGGTGCAAAAGCGGCTGCGCGACATCTGCACGTTCTCCGTGCACAACACCCTGCGCGACCCGCCGTTTTCACGCATCGACCTGGTTTCGTGCCGTAACCTGCTGATCTATCTGGGGCTGGACTTCCAGGACCGTGTCATACCGATCCTGCACTACGCGCTGCGTACGGACGGCTACCTGTTCATGGGAATGGCCGAGGGCGCCTCGCGGCACAGCACGCTGTTCAAGCAGGTCAGCAAGGTTCATCGCATCTTTCGCAAGCTGCCCAGCGCGCCGGTCAACATCGCACAGCTGCTGCTTCGGCACGATGGCAGCAAGCCGCCGTTGCGCACGTTGCGCGCGGACCACCACGGCCCCGCCAGCCAAACGGTACGCCGGCGTATCGAGGAGCGCGTGCTGGAAAATCATGCGCCGCCGTATGTACTGGTCAACGCCGACGGCGATGCGCTGTTCTATTCCACGCGCACCGGACCGTACCTGGAGTTTTCCGCCGGCGCGCCCAGTCGTGCGTTGCTGTCCAATGCGCGCAAGGAGTTGCGCCTGGGCCTGCGCCGGGCCTTGCATGAGGCCTTCAGTGGCCGCGGGCGCGTGGTCATGCCCGAAGTGGACATGGCCAATGGCGATGGCGCGCGCCGCGTGCAGATTCGCGTGGAGCCGTTCGAAGACGGCGACGTGCCGCTGTACCTGGTGCTGTTCAACGACCTGGGCGCCACGCCGGTCAGGCGGGACGATGCGGCCGTTGATGGCACGCAGACCGTGGAGCAACTGCAGCGCGAGTTGCGCGACACGCGCGAACAACTGCAATCGACCTATGAGGAGTTCGACACCGCACTGGAGGAGCTGCGCGTGGCGAACGAAGAGATGATGTCGGTCAACGAGGAGCTGCAATCGTCC
>JBDTIE010000059.1:0-7367 GCA_039936515.1 Rhodanobacter sp.
TTTGGCGCGATGTACCGCGTGTTGCCGGATGCGCACATCCATTGGCGCGATGCGCTTCGCGGTGGCGCGCTGACCACGCTGCTGTTTCTTGCCGGCAAGTGGGCCATCGGCTTGTACATCGCCCACAGCGATGTAGGCGGCGCCTATGGTTCGGCCGGTGCGTTGGTGGTGTTGCTGACGTGGGTGTTCTACGCCTCTGTCATCGTGCTGATGGGTGCCGAACTCAGCCACGGCCTGATGGCCGCGCGTGGTGACCACGCGAGGCCGCAAGAGCAAGCGGCGAAGGTCGCGCCCGATCGCTGAGCGTCATGCAGATCGCGGGGTGGTATTCATGCCAGCTGCCCCAAACTCTGGATCTGCTTTCGTAGCTGGCGTGTGCCGCAGGAGAACACCATGCATTACAGCAAAGATGCCGCAGCCATAGCCCGGCTCACCCCCGAGCAATATCGCGTCACCCAGCAGGGCGCCACGGAGAAGCCCGGCACCGGCATGCACCTGCACAACCACCAGTCAGGTATCTACGTCGACGTGGTATCGGGTGAGCCGCTGTTTGCGTCGACGGACAAGTTCGACTCGTCCTGCGGCTGGCCCAGTTTCACCAAACCGATCGAGCCGGCCAATGTCACCGAGCTGCGCGATGGCACGCACGGCATGATCCGCACCGAAGTGCGCTCGGCGCACGGCGAGAGTCATCTGGGCCATGTGTTCGATGACGGCCCGCGCGATCGTGGCGGACTGCGCTATTGCATCAATTCCGCGTCACTGCGATTCGTGCCCCGTGACGACATGCAGGCCGAAGGCTACGGCGACTATCTGGACCAGCTGGAGGACGCGCGATGAGCAGCGAACGGGCTGTGCTGGCCGGCGGATGTTTCTGGGGCATGCAGGACCTGTTGCGCAAGCAACCGGGCGTGTTGTCCACGCGCGTGGGTTACACCGGTGGCGAAGTGGCCAACGCCACGTACCGCAACCACGATGGACACGCCGAAGCGATCGAGATCACCTTCGATCCGGCTAAGTTGGACTTCCGCACGCTTCTGGAATTCTTTTTCCAGATCCACGACCCGAGCACGCCCAACCGCCAGGGCAATGACCGCGGCAGTTCGTACCGTTCGGCAATCTTCCATACCACCGATGATCAGCGCCGCGTCGCGCTGGACACCATTGCCGATGTCGATGCCTCCGGCCTGTGGCCGGGCAAGGCGGTCACCGAAGTCGTTGCGGCAGGCGACTTCTGGGAGGCTGAAAGCGAGCACCAGGATTACCTGGAGCACTATCCGGGCGGCTACACCTGCCACTTCGTGCGCCCGGAGTGGAAGCTGCCGCGACGGCGCGCTGGCTGATCCATCGGCGTGCCGCATGATGGCGCGTCGCCGCTCGCCGTGGCGCTGTTGATCCCATCCAGGTAGCTGGCGGGCGGGACTCGCCGTGTGTCAAGCGGCGTGATCAGCCCGCCTGTGCTGGCGCCCGGGCGCTACTGCTGCGCCGACGTATCCGTGCCGTCCGGCGTGCCGCCGGCAGCGGCCTTCGCTGCCTCGCGCTCCTCGCGCTTGCGCGCGTCCTTGGCGTCCTGCTGTTTTTTCTTGGCCAGTTCGCGCTGGCGTTTTTCGTACGAGTAATTGGGCTTGGCCAAAAGCTTTCTCCGCGAGTGATCCGCCATTGTAGTGCGAGCGCCGCACTGCGGTCTCGCCCGATGATGGCGTCATGGTCGCGCAACGCCTTCGGCGACGCGGATGTCTTGCCGGAACAGCACGCGGTCGTCGACATCGCTGATGCGCAGGCGATACGCGCCCGGGCGCAGGTACAGTTCACCCGACGCGCGGCCGCGGTCAGCGCCGCGCGCCTGGCTGGACACCGCGTTGAGCGGCAACGCGGTCAGCGTCATGCGGTCGGCGGGAATGGCGTCGTCGCCCTCGGTGGCGTAGCGCGCCTCCACCAGACACGGTATGCGCGCGCCACAACGCTCGGCGCCGACGAAATCAGGTACGCGCAGGCCGCCCAGCGTCAGCCAGGTCGGACGGCCTCTGCGTAACCCCAGCGGCGGGAAGACAACACTGATGTCGTAGCCGTCGCGCAAGGTCCACGGATTACCGGCGGGGTTGACGAACACGGTCGGCGTGCTGAGCGCAGCGGTGGCGTTCAGCGCGTCGTACAGCGGATGGTTGTCGCTGGCGCGCGGATGCGGGATCAGCATTGTTTGCTCTATCGCCAGTGCGTCGATGCCCGACATCTTGTGCAGGTGCCACGCCATCGAGTGTCCGCCAAGATATCCGCCTGACTTCTGGATGTGGCCGTAACCTGCGACCACGATCAAGCGTGCGTGCGGGTCGCGGTCAAACACCCCACGCTGGATATTGCGCGCCTGTGCGGCCTCGCGAGCATCGCCGGAAACGTTGTCGGTGGCCTCATAGGCTATGACATGGAAACCCAGCTTCAGCGCGCTGCGCACCAATTCTGCATATACCGGTTCGGCGGTGTAGAAGCCGCTGGCCTGCGTGGGATAGCCCCGCGCGACCAGTGCGGTATCGGTCGCATACAGCGTCTCCAACGCAAGATAGTTGAAGCCCTCCGCGCGCAACGGGGCGAGCAGCTGCACGCTGAGCGAACGGGTGAGCACCACGTTGTGCGCCTCATTGAGCAGTAACAGTTGCCGGTTGCTGGCGAGCTGCACGATCGCATCCAGCGCGTTGCGTGGGGTATAGCCGTCGACAGACGGTGCCGCATGATCGTCGGTCATGGCCACCTGCTTGATGGCGAAGCTTTCCGCCGCAGCGGGATAGTCGCCGGCGAAACTCTGGTACCAGCTCAGGTACTGGCCAAAGATCAGCCGGAAGGCCTCGTCGCGGTTTGCCGCGTACGCCTGTTGCATCACCGCCAGTTGCGCCAGCAGGCCCTTTCTGGCCTCGGCGTCGTGCATGATCTGTTCGGACTGGCGCGAGGCCTCCATCTGCTGGGCACGCCAGTTGGCAGCGGATTGCGCCAGTCCCGTTGCTGTCACGCAGCACACGGCCAGTGCCACAACACTTCGAATGATTCTTGTGTTGATTCCCATGCTTGTCTCCAAGGCGCGTCGTCCCTGGTCGGCGTACTTCGGCGCGTCGGTTCGTTGTACCGCATTACACTGCACGCATGAATCATTACAGCTTGCACCAGGGCAGCGCACCGCTGCTCATCAGCCTGCCGCACGACAGCAGCAACATTCCCGACGACATTGCCGCGCGCATGCTGGCACCCGCGCGACGCTCGGCTGATACCGATTGGCATGTCGCGCGGCTGTACGCGCCGTTGGCCGAAGCACTGGGCGCGAGCGTGCTCACGCCACTGGCATCGCGTTACGTGGTCGACCTCAACCGCCCGATCGACGGCCATGCGCTCTATCCCGGTCAGCGCGAGACCGGCGTGGTGCCGCTGACCGGCTTTGACGGTGCGCCGCTGTATGCCGAGGGTCAGGCGCCGGACACGGCGGAGGTGGAGCGTCGCATAGGTGTTTTCTGGCAGCCCTACCACGCCGCGCTGGCGGCGGAAATCGCGCGGCTGCTGGCCGTGCATGGTCGCGTGCTGCTGTGGGAAGGCCATTCCATCCGCAGTGAAGTACCCATGCTGTTTTCCGGACGGCTGCCCGATTTCAACCTGGGTACGGGTTCCGGACTCAGCTGCAGTGCGGACGTGCAGGCGCGATTGCAGGCACGTCTGGCGCAGATCACCGATTACAGCCACGCGGTCAATGGTCGCTTCAAAGGTGGTTACATCACGCGCCACTACGGAGACCCGGAACGCGGCGTGCAGGCAGTGCAGCTGGAGCTGGCGCAACTGAACTACATGGATGAGTACAGCTTTGCCTGGGACGAGGCCAAGGCGGTGACCGTGCGCCAGCACATTCTGGAGCTGCTCACGGTCGCGCTGGGCTGAGAA
This sequence comes from Rhodanobacter sp., assembly GCA_039936515.1. Taxonomy (GTDB): domain Bacteria; phylum Pseudomonadota; class Gammaproteobacteria; order Xanthomonadales; family Rhodanobacteraceae; genus Rhodanobacter. The sequence continues at coordinate 3,913 of JBDTIE010000059.1, forward strand.
GCAGCTTGGCGCAGGCTGGGCCGGGCGAACGGGGACACCTGCGCACAACCCACGAGATCGCTCCGACGCGTTGCCAGCAAGCCTTCAACAAAGTGGCTTCATGTGTCCGCAGGAAACACCGCGATGCACTTCAATTCGATCGCGATGGGCGTTGGCAGCGCGCTGACGCCAACGGTGGTGCGACACGCGTCCACGCCGGCGAAGTGTTCGGCATACAGCTGGTTGTAGGTGGCAAAGTCGCGCTGCATGTGGGTCAGGAACACGGTGATGTCGACCAGCCCGTTCCACGTGGCGCCACCGGCTTCCAGCACGGCGCGCACGTTCGCGAATACCTGCCGGCATTGCGCCGCAAAGTCACACACAATCACGATGCCGTCCGCATCCAGGACGTTGCCAGGGATGTCTCCGCTGCCGGGCAGGCGCGGGCCGACTCCGGACAGGAACAGCAGGTTGCCCACGCGTCGGGCATGCGGATAGGCGCCGACCGGCGCCGGGGCGGTGTCGGTGCGTATCCCACCGCTCACGCTTTTGCGTCCCAGCGTCGGGCGAGCTGGAGCAACACTTCATCGTAGGCGCCGGGAAGCTGCTCATGACCGCGCACGTCCAGGCCGAGGTCGGTGATGTGACCGTCCTGCAGCCCGTAGATCCAGGCATGCACGGCAAGCTGCTGGCCGCGTTCCCATGCTTCGCGCACGATGGTGCTGTGGCACACGTTCACCGCCTGCTCGATGGCATTGATCTCGCACAGGCGTGCATGGCGCACGGCAAAATCAAGCGCGGGATCGAGCTTGCCGGCATGCTTCAAGGCGATGTCGCCAATGTGTCGCAGCCAGTTGTCGATGAGCCCCAGGTGCGATTGCCGCAGCACCGCACCCACGCCGCCGCAGCCATAGTGACCGACGACCAGGATGTGCTTGACCTTGAGCACGTCGACCGCGAACTGGATGGTGCTGAGCGCATTCAGATCCGTGTGCACCACGACGTTGGCGACGTTGCGGTGGACGAAGATTTCTCCCGGGTGCAGATCCACGATCTCGGTAGCCGGGACGCGTGAGTCCGAACAACCGATCCACAGGTATTCCGGTGCTTGCTGGCGCGCGAGGGTGTCGAAGAAACCCGGGTCCTTCTCGACGATGCGGGCGGCCCAACGCTGGTTGTTCGCCAGCAAGTCTTTGAGTGAGTTCATGGGTACTCCTTCAGTAGCGGATACAAACGTTCTTGGGTTCGGTGAAAAACTGCAGCGCTTCGGTACCGCCCTCGCGGCCAAAACCGGATTGACGCGCCCCGCCAAAGGGTGTGCGCAGGTCACGCAGCAGCCAGCAGTTGATCCACACGATGCCAAAATCCAGTTGCGACGCGAGCCGGTGCGCGCGCGACAGGTCGCCGGTCCACAACGAGGCGGCCAGGCCGTAGCGGCTGTCATTGGCAATGTGCAGCGCTTCAGCCTCATCCTCGAACGGGATCAGGCTGACCACCGGGCCGAAGATTTCCTGCTGGTTGGTGCAAGCGCTGCTGGGCAACCCCTCGATGACCGTCGGCGCGACGAACCAGCCCCGCGCGCAGCGCCCGGTCAGCTGCACCGGTTCGCCGCCGCACAGAAACTGCCCACCTTCGGCGCGCGCCCGGACGATGCAGCCGATGACCTTGTCGTAGTGCGCGCGCGACACCAGTGCGCCCAGATCCGTGCTGGCGTCCTGCGGATCTCCCACGCGCAAGGCGCGCACGCGCGCCAGATAGCGCTCGCGGAAAGCGGGATAAATCGAACGCTGCACCAGCAAGCGTGAACCGCAAAGGCAGATCTCGCCCTGGTTGGCGAAGCCCGAGCGCACGATGACATCCATGTGCGCGTCGGACAGATCCGCGTCGGCAAACACGATGGCCGGGTTCTTGCCGCCCATCTCCAGTGACACCTTCTTGAACTGCGCCGCGGCGGTGGTGGCGATATGCGCGCCGGTTGCGGTGCTGCCGGTGAAGGACACGGCGCGCACGTCGGCGTGGGCGACGATGGCCTGACCCACGACCGGCCCGCGGCCATGCACGATGTTCAACACGCCCCACGTAAAACCGGCCTCGATGCTGAGCTCGCCCAGCAGTGCGGCGGTGCACGGCGTGATCTCCGAGGGCTTGGCCACCACCGTGTTGCCGGCCGCCAGCGCCGGCGCAATCTTCCAGGTGAACAGGTACAGCGGCAGGTTCCACGGGCTGATGCAGCCGACCACGCCCACGGGCTGGCGCAGCGTGTAGTTGATCGCGCCTTGGCCGGGCGTGCCGGTTTCCATCGCGTGCGCCTCGCTGCCCCAGGTCTGGATGGCGGCGGCGAAGTAGCGCAGATTGCTGACCGCACGCGGGATATCCAGGGTGCGGGCGAGCTGCAGCGGCTTGCCGCTGTCACGCGATTCAAGTGCGGCGAATTCTTCCAGTCGCGCCTCGATCAACGTGGCCAGACGCGCAAGCAATCGGGCCCGATCCGCGGCCGGCGTGCTGGCCCAGCCAGCGGCTGCGCCGCGGGCTGCCGCAACCGCGGCATCGACATCGGTGGCGGCGGAATCCGGGCACAGGGCAAAGGTGCCGCCGGTAGCCGGTTCGGCCACGTCGAGCCACGCATCACTCTTGGCGGCCACAAGACGACCATCGATCAAGTTGGCAAGACGCAGGCTGGACATCGGCCCATCTTAAAACCCGGGCGCGCGCATTGCACCGCACGCGGGCGTATGCCTTCGGTGCGAAGGCGGTTTCAGCTCAGCGCGCGCGTGCGTCCACCATCCACGGCGATGCTCACGCCATTGACGTATGCGGCCGCCGGCGTGCACAGGAACGCAATCACCGCGGCGATCTCGCCTGGCTCGCCGAAACGACCGGCCGGCACGCCGGAGAGGATGTCCTGGGCAATGGCGTCTTCGCTGCGATTGCTGGCGGCGGCGCGCGCGGCCAGAAGGCTGGCCAAGCGCTGCGTGCGCGTGTAGCCAGGCAGCACGTTGTTGACGGTGATGCCGTCGATGGCCAGTTCCGAGGACAGCGTCTTGGCCCACGCCGCCACCGCCGCACGCACGGTGTTGGAAACGCCCAGCCCGGCGATCGGCTCCTTTACCGAGGTGGAAATGACGTTGACGACCCGTCCGTAGCCGCTCGCGCGCATGCCGGGCAACACCGCCTGCAGCACCGTCTGGTTGGCCACCAGGTGCTGGCGGAAAGCGCTTTCGAAGGCGTCGATCGTGGCGTCGTGGGCAGGTCCGCCGGGCGGCCCGCCGGTGTTGTTGATCAGGATGTGCACCGGTGCGCCGGCCGCGATCGCGCTGGCCGTGCGCCGCAACGCCGGTGTGTCGAGCATGTCCACGGCATGCCAGTCGTGGTGTTGATCGGCATGGATCACCGGCAGGCTGGCGGTCGTTTCGGCCAGGTGGTCTTTGGAGCGTGCCATCAGCGTGACGCTGGCACCAAGCTCGGCAAGCTCCTGC
>JBDTIE010000060.1:0-7934 GCA_039936515.1 Rhodanobacter sp.
GTGACCGGGAAGCCGTTGATGTAGTACGCGTTCTCGGACGATGCGGCGCCACCGAAGCTCGGCACGCCGTAGCTGGTGTTGTTGACGACGCTGGGCGCCAGCATGGCAACGGCGGAAACGTTCCGCGCCAAGGGCAGCTTTGCCAGCTGGTCCGCGGTAAACACGGTCTTGGTGTCGACCGCCGAAACGTCGATAGACGGCAACACGGAAGCCACCACCTGCACGCCCTCGAGCATCTTGGCGTCACTGGCGCCTGCTGCGAAGGACACCTCGGTACCGCCGGCAATGTTGACCATGACATTGTCACGCGTGCTCACCGCAGCGCCGTTTTGCTGCAAGGTCACCTTGTACTTGCCGCTGGGCAGGGAAGAGGCGCGGTAGCGACCCGAGCTGTCAACGTTGATGGTGCGTGTCAGGCCGGTGTCGACGTTTTCGATCACGACACTGCTGTTTGCCGCAGCCTGACCAAAGATCGCGCCCACGACGGACTGGGAAAACGACGCCGTGCTGAGCAAACCCAGACCCAGTCCCAGACCGATGGCCAATGAAGTTCGGCGCAATGCACCTGCGGTGAAATTCTTGCGTGCAGTCATTGTTAACTCCCCATGTTTGGCCCTGATTGTTCCGGGCGCATGAAATTGATGTTTCGTTACTTATTGCGTCTATGCGGCCAATCGATACCGGGAACGGCCTACACGTATGAAATTGTTAGCTTTTCCTGCACTATATTACCGCAGGTTCTTACGACGTTAACGGAACACGCACAGTAGGTCAACACTTACATAACGTGTTCCCGAGCTATCGCTCACACCGCGACCGGCCCATTTCAGGCCATGGAAAGCCCATGCGGACAGATGGGCACGCGCCGGGACGCCCGGCCGTGAGCGTGTGGCGCATCAGGTCGCAATGAGGTCCGGCGTGAGCCACAGGATGGCGGACGACAGTGCGCGCGTCGTTGGCGCCGGCTGCGCCGGGCTGCACGGGCAGCCGCGGCGGCACCCCCGCCGCACATACATCACGTCACCAGATTCCGAAGCGTATTGCCCCGGCCTGCTCAGAACCCGCAGGCGAGGAAGCCGCCATCCACTGCCAGCACCTGACCGGTGATGTAACTGGCCGCGGGCAGGCACAGGAAAGCGATGGCGGCAGCCACTTCCTCGGGCTCGCCGATGCGTTCGAGCGGGGTGTGGTCGAGCACTTCGTCCAGGTAGTCGTCGTCAGCCAGCGCCGGTTCGGAGCGTTGCGTGCGGATGTACCACGGCGCCACCGCGTTGACGCGAATGCCGTCCACCGCCCATTCCACCGCCAGGTTGCGCGTCAACTGGTGCAACGCGGCCTTGCTCATGCCGTAGGCCGAGCCGGTGCGTACGTGGGTGATGCCGGCTACGGAACCGACATTGACGATGGCTGCGTGGGCATGCTGGACCAGATGCGGATGCGCGAGCCGGCACATGCCCAGCGCGCTGAAGAGGTTTTGCTCGATGATGGCCTGCACGTCATCGTCGGTGTAATCGAGGGTCGCCGAGGCGCGGTTGCCGCCGACATTGTTGACCAGCAGCGACAACGGCACGCCCAGGTCGTTGATCCAGTCGAACACGGCCAGGCGCTCCTCAGCCTCGGTGAGGTCGGCCGCGAAGGCCACGATGTCGCTGTCGGGAAAGTCCTCGGCCAACTCGGCGCGCACATGCTCCAGCAGCTCCGCGTCGCGCGCAACCAGCAGCAGGTCGGCACCCAGACCGGCCAGCTCACGCGCGGTTGCATGGCCGATGCCGCGGCTGGCACCGGTCACCAGCGCCGTGCGGTCGTGCAGATCCCAGGCGTCGAGGCGACTGTTCATGTGCGCAGCTTATCCCACCGGACAGGGCCGGTGCGCCGGGATCGGCGCCCGTGCTGCGCACTGCTTGCCCGGTCCGCCGCAGGCCCGCACACTGCAGGCATCGGACCGGCGCGGCGACGACCATGAACTATCTGCCTTTGCTGTTGTGCATACCGTTGCTGGCGGCCTGTACTGACCAACCCTCGCCGTCCCCGCCCAAACCGCCAACGCCGGTCAGCACACCGTTCGACACCCTGCGGGCAACCGAGCAGCGCGCGCGCGATGTGCAAAAGGTGGTCGACGCCGCCGCGGCAAAGCAACGTCAACAGATCGACGACGCGTCGCGCTAGGTCGCGATGCTCGAGCCGCGCCCTTCAGGCGATGCAGCCGACTTTGGTTTTTCCGGCAGGATGCGGCGCGCAGATCGGTCGCCGCAGGCTTGGCTTCACCTTGGTGCGCACAAGCAATCGGCATAAATGTTTGGCGTGCCGGCCCGCGCATTGCGCAGCCATTGCAGGCTTGGCGCCAACGCCGGCAGCTGTGCGGCCCACACCGGCAGGCGTACGCCCCACGAACGCAACACGTGTGTCGTGGCGTTCTGGTTGATGCCGATCAGCGCGCGCTCGAACGCGCCCAGCGGCGCCTCCTCGTAGCGCACGGGATAATCCTTGCCCAGTTTGGCCAGCGTCGCGGCCTGCGCGGTAGCCTCACGCAAGCCACCCAGTTCATCGACCAGCCCACGCTGCAAGGCCTGTTGTCCGGTCCATACCCGCCCCTGGGCTATTGCGTCCACGGCGGCGTAGGTCTGGCCGCGGGCCTTGGCGACGTTGCCCACAAAATCGCGATAGCCCTTGTCGATGGTGGCCTGGATTACCGCCCCGACGTTTGGATCAAGTGGCCGGGTGATGTCGAAGGCCCCGGCCATCGGGCCGGTGCCGACGCCGTCGCTGCTGACGCCGAGTTTGGCCAGCGTGCCGGGCACTGTATAGAAGAGGCCGAAGATGCCGATCGAGCCGGTGATGGTGTTGGGTTCGGCGTAGATGCGATTGGCGTTCATGGCGATCCAGTAGCCGCCGCTGGCGGCCACGTTGCCCATGGACACCACCACCGGAATGCCGGCAGCACGCGTCAACTCCACTTCGCGCCGGATCTGTTCGGCGGCGTACACCTCGCCGCCGGGCGAGTTCACGCGCAACACCAACGCCTTGGTCTTGCGGTCTTCGCGCGCGGCGCGGATGAGCGCGGCGGTGGATTCTCCACCGATGGAACCGGGCGCCTTCCTGCCGGCGCTGATCTCGCCCTCGGCCACCACCACCGTCACGCCCGGCGCAAACAGATTGCCGGCGGCAGGCCGACTGGCCAGGTACTGCGCCATGCCAGCCTGCCGAAAACCATTGCCTTTCTTGTCAGCCGGCACGCCGGCGGCACGAATCATCTGGATCAGCTGTTCGCGCGTGGCGGTGCCGTCGACCAGACGCTGCTTGACCGCCAACTGCGCCAGATCGCCCTGGGCGGCAGCCAGATGCACCGGCAGGTTGTCGATATCGTCGCGAAGGGCGTCCGGCGTCAGCTTGCGCAATGCGGCCACTTCGGTCAGGTAGTTGTCCCACAACCCACCCAGCCAGTAGCTGTCGGCCTGCTTGGAACTTTCCGACGCATGGTCGAGCACGAATGGCTCGGCCGCGCTCTTGAACTGGCCAACGCGAAACAGATGGACATCCACGCCCAGTTTGTCGAGCAGGTTCTTGTAAAACAGCCGGTAGTTGGCCAGCCCGGTCAGCATCACGCCGCCTTGCGGGTCAACCAGCAAGCGGTCGGCGTGCGCGGCAAGGTAGTACTGCCCCTGGTCGAGGTTGACCGCCCAGGCGATCACCGGCTTGCCGGCGGCGCGGAAGCGGTCGAGCGCGGCGCCAACTTCGCGCAGGGCGGCAAAGCCGCCACCGCGCAGGTCGCCGGGCAGCAGCAGGATGCGGGTGATGCGCTTGTCGCCGGCGGCAGCGTCGATCGCGGACGTCAGATCGCGCACCTGCACCTGCTTGGGGTCCTCTCCCGACAGCCCGGCCAGGGCGCGCTGCATCGGATCGATGCTGTATTGCTCCACCAACTCGCCAGCGGGCTTGAGCACCAGCACGCTGTTGTCGGCCACCGTACGCGCGGCCCGGCTGCCGATGATGCCTGCGCTGAGCAGCAGCAAAAACAGGCCGAGAAAGCTGAAGAACACCAGGTTGATGATCACCAGCCGCACCACGTTGATACCGTGGCCGACCGTGTACAGGAAGCCACGAAAGCCGCGCCGGCGCGGCGGAAGCGGAGGGATCATGCGCGAAGTGTCCGAAGGAATGTCCTCAAGCGTAACCGGTCAGGCGGTCGCGGTCATGGGCGAGGCGCGCCAGCGTTGCCTCCAGGCGCTGCGCCAGAAGCGTGTAAACAGCATTGCCGCCGCGACGGTCAGGCCGGCGATCAGCCCCATCCACATGCCGCGCGCGCCCATGCCGTGGTGGAACGCCAGCCACCAGCCCACCGGCATGCCGACACCCCAATACGCAAACAACGTGATGGCCATGGGCACGCGCGTGTCCTTCAAACCACGCAGCGCGCCGTTGGAGGCCACCTGGATGCCGTCGGAAAACTGGAACACGCCCGCCAGCATGATCAACTGCGCCGCCAGCGCGATCACCTGCGGCTCGTGCGTGTAGAGCGCGGCGATCAGGTGCGGCAGGCTCAGCAGCAGGCCTGCGGAAAAAAGCTGAGTCGCCAGCGTCAGGCCGATGCCGCAAAAGCCCGCGTAGCGCACGCCGCGCTCGTCGCCGCGGCCTACGGCATTGCCCACGCGCACGGTGATGGCCATGGCCAACCCCAGCGGGATCATGAAGAACAGCGAGGCGATGTTGATCGCCACCTGGTGGCTGGCGATCACATCCTCGCCCAAGGTGGCAATGACCAGCGCGGTGGCGACGAACAATCCGGCCTCGGCCAGCAGCGTCACCGCCATCGGCGCACCAATGTGCACCAGCGCGCCAATGCGCCGGAGGTCGGGCCACTCGAAGCGGTCCAGCAATCCCAGTCCGCGATAATTTCGGTGGCGCAACACATAGACACTGAAGCCGATGACCTCCAGCCACAGCGCCAGTGCCGTGGCCATGCCGCAACCGTGCGCGCCCTGCGGCGGGATGCCGAACTTGCCGAACATCAGCACATAGCCCAGCGGGGCCAGCACAACCAGACCGCCGAGGCTGAAATACATCGACGGCCGCGTCAGCGACAGACCTTCGGACAATCCGCGCAACGCAAAATACGTCGTCAACGCCGGTGCGCCCCAGCTGATGGCAAACAGGAAACGCTGGACGTCGTGGCGCAAGGTCGGCGTGACGCCGATCAAGTCGATCAGCCCCCCGGCATGGCGCACCGCAAACCACAGCACCACTCCCATCCCCAGAGCCAGCCAAAGCGCTTGCCGGAACACCGCGCCCACCTCCGGCCGGCGGCCGGCACCGTCGAGTTGGGCCACTGACGGCGGCACCGCCATCATCATGCCGATGCCGGTGACGATGGCCAGCGACCACACGCTGGCGCCCACCGCCACCGCACCCAGCACATGCGCGCTGACGTGACCGGCCAGCACCGCGTCCACCACATTGCTGCCCATCGCTGCCAGCTGGGCGCAGATCAGCGGCAGCGCCAGGCGAATGGTGGCGCGCATTTCGTGCGCAAGGCGCGCACGTTCGGGTCGGTGAAATGGCATGGGACGGGACCCAACAGGGTCGGTCATTCTACCCGAGCGCCTGCGCCCGCCCACGTTGCCGCGCGCGGCTGTGCGAAGATCGCCGGGCCCGACCCGGACGCTGCCATGACGCTGCCAGTCAAGCACGACCCAAGCCACTGCGCGAACTGCGGCGCGCCGTTGCACGGCGCGTTCTGCCACGCCTGCGGCCAAAGCGTGCGCAGCATGATCCGGCCCCTGCACGGCATTGTCGGCGATGTGCTGGACATGGCCTTCAACATTGACGGACGCCTGCTTCATACACTGCCGCCGCTATTCGCACGTCCTGGATGGATCACCGTCGAATATCTTGCCGGGCGCCGCACGCGATACGTCGCGCCGTTCCGGTTGATGTTCTGGCTGTGCGTGCTGGCGTTTTTCATCAGCGCGCTGGCCTTTGGTGACACGGCCATGTTCACCAAGGCGCCAGCGGCCGACAGCGCCACAACTTCTCGTCGCGCATCCGATCCGTTGCCGTCCAAAGCGCACACCGACGCAAGCACGACACCGGCGCCTGCCCGCTCGGCATCCGCGATGGTTGCCCCTTCCGGCCCACCTCAGCACGATTCGTCCGACGCCTTGAGCAGGGTGATTACCGGGCGCCAGCCGGTGCCATCGATCCGCTGGCTGCCAGGCATCGTGAACCGGCAGCTACAAGCCATGGGCACGCAATTGAAGGCCAATGTCTCGGCGTTGGAAGGCGACGACGAAGCCAGACAGCGCCAGGCCATGGCCCGCATCCAGTCGGGCGTGTTCAGCGCGTTGCCACAGACGATGATCGTCCTGGTGCCGCTGTTTGCGCTGTTGTTGAAGGGCGTTTACCTGTTTCGCCGCCGGCTGTACATGGAGCACCTTGTTGTCGCGCTGCACAGCCACGCCTTCCTGTTTCTGTGTCTGCTGCTTGGCGTGGGCGCTTCCATGTTGAGCGCCTGGCTGGTACCTCACGCCGATTGGCTGGGAACCCCGCTGACATGGGTGCAGTGGGGATTGTGGCTGTGGGCACCGTTGTACCTGCTGCTCATGCAGAAGCGTGTGTACGCCCAGGGTTGGCCGATGACCTTGCTCAAATACGCCTTTGTCGGCTGGTGCTACGTCTGGTTGCTGGGCCTGGCGCTGGCGGTCGCCGGCCTGCTCGGTCTGGCGCAATAGCTGCGGCGGCGCCAGCGTTTCGGGCGGGCCGGAGCGCGGTTTTGCACAGCGTGAAGGGCGTGTCAAGCGCTTCGGCAGCAATCTGAGTCATGCCTGAACATTGCCTCGACGACTCTGCAATTGATTGAAAAATAAGACATTATTTGCGTGCCCAAAAAGTGTACAAGCCGTCGTGAAGGGCGCCAGAGCGCCCTTTGCCAGCCGCGTACCTTGCTGCGTCCACAGACTTATCCACAGCTTCTGTGGATAAGCCGGAAACCTGCATGGTCATAGCCACTTAGCCCTCATTCCTCATGACAGGGGCAGCAACCGGGTGCAAGTGACAGCCGGGATGTGCCGGGGCCTGTTTGGTGGCCCGCTACACTGACCGACCACGAGGTGAGCATGCCTGCCGTCCTGCGCGTTGCCCTGCCGGTCCCACTGCCGCAGCTGTTCGACTATCTGCCGACCGCCAACGGCGCGGCACAGGTCGGCGCACGTATCGTGGTGCCATGGGGACGCAAGCGGCTGCTCGGCGTGGTGGTGGCAATCGAGGCCACCTCGGAGGTCGCCGACACAAGGTTGAAGCAGGCAATCAGCCTGCCCGATGCCGAGCCGCTGCTGGGCGTTGAATTGATGCGCACCCTGGCCTGGGCGGCGGATTACTGGCTCGCCGCACCAGGCGAGGCGTACGCCAACGCCCTGCCCGTCGCGCTGCGGTCGGCGCGACCGCTACCTGCCATTGGCCAGGCATGCTGGTCCTTGACCGCGACCGGCGCGACAGCGCTGGCTGCCGGCACGCGGCGCGGTGCCAGCCAGGCACTGCTGGTGGCACTGCAAGCCGGACCAGCGAGCACGCGCGACCTCAATAGCACCCTGCCGACCTGGCGCGACGCGGCACGGCGCCTGGCCCACGCCGGTTTGATTGTGCGCAGCGAACAGATGCCGGTGGCGCCAGCGCACGCCACCTCGGCGGCGCCGATACTCAGCCGCGAACAGGCGCACGCGGTGGCGCAAATTGGCGCCAGCCTGGGGCAGTACCAGCCGTTCCTGCTTGACGGGGTCACCGGCAGCGGCAAGACCGAGGTGTACCTGGCGCTGATCGAACAGGTACTCGCTCGCGGCCAGCAGGCGCTGTTGCTGGTGCCTGAAATTGGCCTTGCGCCGCAGACCGTGGCGCGTTTGCGCGCGCGGCTGGGCGTGGCGGTGGAGGTATTGCACTCAAACTTG
>JBDTIE010000061.1:0-11903 GCA_039936515.1 Rhodanobacter sp.
GCTCGCCGAAGAGGACCGGCGCGGCATGCCACCGCCAGACCCGGCGGCCTTCCAGCAATGACGCGAGGACGAGGACGTTGCCCATGGCTCAGCGCAGGTTGCGCAGGCAGCGGGTGACCACGCCCCAGAGCTCCAGGGTTTCGCCTTCCTTGAAGACGATCGGCTTGAAGTGGGCGTTTTCCGGCAGCAGTGCCACCTGGCCGTCGACCTTGCCCAGGCGCTTGATGGAAAAGTCGCCGTTGACGATCGCCACCACGATGTTGCCCTGGCGTGGCTTGAGCGCACGATCGACCAGCACCTCGTCGCTGTCGAAGATGCCGGCGCCGATCATCGACCAGCCCGACACGCGGATGATGAAGGTGTGCGGCTCGTGGCCGGTGATGACCAGGTGCGTGTTGAGATCGACCACCTCGTCGACGACGTCGTCCGCCGGGCTGGGCAAACCGGCCGGCACCTGGCTGCTGAAGGCGGTCAGCGCCACGGTGGAGGGAGTCAGCGTCAGCGGTCGCGGGGCTTCCAGCGACGCGGGTTGGCGGTAGGCATCCAGGTAAGCCAGCACCGTGGGCACCTGGCTTTCCGGAACGCGCAGTCGCTGGGTTGGTTCCTGGGGAATACGGCCAGCGCCGGGGCGCCAGCCGCCACGACCGGGGGAAGACATGGATGTTCTCTTTGATTGTCGGGACAACAATCAAATTACCACCGCATGCGTCTCAATGCCTGCGACATCATGTTGGCGTTTGCGCTGCAAATGTCATGCGGCTGGAGCGCCGCCCTGAAACTTCAGGCCGCCAGCCGCTCGCCCGCCTGCAGTGCGGCGAAGTAGTCGCGTGTCAGGCGCAGTTGCTCGTTGGCGCTTTCGGCGCGGTTGACCACCTGGCGGAAGGCGGCGTTCTCGGCGCGGTCCTTCGCGTACCAGCCCAGATGTTTGCGCGCGATGCGCACGCCGGCCTGCTCGCCGTAGAACGCGTACAGGTGCTCGAGGTGCCCGGTGAGGATGGCGCACACCTCGTCCGGCGCCGGTTCCGGCAAGGTCGTGCCGGTGGCCAGGTAGTGCGCGATCTCGCGGAAGATCCACGGCCGGCCCTGTGCGCCGCGGCCGATCATCAACGCGTCCGCGCCGGTGATGTCCAGCACCTGGCGCGCGCGTTGCGGCGTGATGACGTCGCCATTGGCGAACACAGGTATACGCACGGACGCCTTCACCGCGGTGATGGTTTCGTACTCGGCCTCGCCGGCGTAGCGGTCGGCACGCGTGCGCCCGTGCACGGCCAGCGCGGCGATGCCTGCATCCTCGGCAATGTGCGCGATGGCCAGCGCGTTGCGGTGTTCGCGATCCCAGCCGGTGCGGATCTTCAAGGTCACCGGCACCGGCACCGCGTCGACCACCGCCTTGATGATGCGCGCGACCAGCGGCTCGTCCTGCAGCAGCGCCGAACCGGACCACACGTTGCATACCTTCTTGGCCGGGCAGCCCATGTTGATGTCGATCAGCTGCGCGCCATTGTCGACGTTGAAGCGCGCGGCCTCGGCCAGCATCGCCGGATCGTAGCCGGCGATCTGCACACTGACCGGCTCCGGCTCGCCCGCGTGGTCCATGCGGTGCAGCGACTTGCGGGTGTGCCACAGCCTGGGATCGGCGGTGGTCATTTCCGACACGGCAAGCCCCGCACCCAGCCGCTTGCACAGCAGGCGGAACGGTTTGTCGGTGACGCCGGCCATCGGCGCCAGCACCACCGGCGGATCAATCAGGTAAGGGCCGATACGCATTCGGCATTCTAACGGCACTGCCCTGGATGCGATCGAGCGCCCGTCGTTCAGCGCCGTTGCCGCGCGCGCCAGAACAGGAAGCCGGTGACCAGGAAAAACAGTGGCAGCAGCCCGGCGACCGCTACGCCCAGCTGCCACGCCCAACCGCCGACGCCGCCGGAGTGCAGCGGATAGACCGCATTGTTGAGGCGTGTGCCACGACCGTCGGAGGTGGCATCGTTGCTGTCCAGCACGATCGCGCGCCAAGGGTCCAGCCAGATCCTGCTGCGCCCTACCTGGTGCCACTCGCCGCGGGCTCGGGCGCGGATGATGACCTGACCGTTGGCCGTATTGGGCAGCGTCACGCGATGCAGTTCGGCGTCGGGCAGGGCGCGTTGCGCTGCGGCCAGCACCGAAGCCCAGTTGATCGGGGCGGCGCGCCATGCAATCGCAGCGGGTGGCTTCGCCGCTGGCGCATCGGCGAACACGGTGCCCAGCAACCGGCCCGTACCGGTGCTGTAGATCATCAAGGTGCCGGTAAGGCTGACCACCACGATCAACGGCAGGCTCAGCACGCCCAGACTGCGGTGCCAGCTGAGCCAACGCCGCGTCGGTGGTTGCGCATGCAAGTGCAGGCTGGTGGCGACCTGGCGTCGACCCGGCCACCACAGCAACGGCCCGGACAACAGCAGAAACAGCATCAGCCAGCCCAGCACCCCCAGTACCTGTTCACCGCGCTCGCCGGCCAGCAGGTGGATATGCCAGTCGTACACCAGAGCCAGCAAATCGCCGTCGGGAGTGCGCGTCAGCAGCAGTTTGCCGTCGGCGGGGTCGAGATAGCGACGCGTGCCGTCGGCGAAGTACAACTGCCACACCGGCAGGGCGGCCAGCGGCAAGTCGGCGCTGCGCAAATCCCGCCCCTGCCATTGGGTGGCGATACGCCCCAACACGGCGGCACGCTGGCTGGCGTCCGGCAGCGCGTGCGCGGCCAGTTGCGGGTAGGCCACCCGCAACCACGCCTTCTGATAGGTCACAAACGTGCCGCTGAGCGCGATCAGCGCAAACACCAAACCAACGCTCAGCCCCAGCCACAAATGCAGTTGCTGCAGACATTGCCGGGGACGCCCGCGCAAGCGCCAGCTCCGGATACCTGCCTCTGCCTGCTTCAAAATACCTGCTGCCAGGTCAGTGACAGCACGCGACCGCGACCGGCGAAGTAGCTCGTGTCGCTGCCGATCGTCTGTGCGATGTAGTTGATGAACTGCTTGTTGGCCAGATTCTGCACGCCCAGCGTCCAGTCGCCGGCCGTACCGGTGTGCCACTTCACGTAGGCGTCGGCGGTGCTGTAGCCGTGGAACTGCGCGGTTTGCTTGCCGAGGGTGGCAAAGTCGCGGCTGTAGATGCGTGACACCTGCAGATAGCTCGACAGCGCGTCGTTCCAGCGCTGGTTCCACGACAGGTTGAGCCGGTTCGGTGCGATGTTTGCGCCATCCAGGGCGGAGTCCACCTTGCCATCACCATTGCGGTCGGACCGGCCGCGGTTGATGGCGAACGAGGCGTTGAACTGTGTGGCATCGATTGGCTGCCAGTGGGCGCGCGCTTCCCAGCCGCTGATTGCAATGCGCTGCCGGGCCACGTTGTAGACCTGGTTGGGTGCATCGAACACCAGCAGTGAGCCAAGTGTCGAACGCGAGGTGTAGTAACTCACGCGCGCGCCATAACCGTTGCCGTTGAATTCGGCGCCCACCTCGCGGTTGTCCGAGACCACCGGCTTGAGATCGAGGAAACTGGCCACGCTCTGGTCGGGCTGGTTGATGGCGCGCAGCACGCGACCGACGTCGGGCAGGGTGTAGCCCTCGGCATAGCTGGCGAACAGGTCCAGTCCGTCGGCCACGTACCAGACGGCACCGACGTTCGGCAGCGTCTTGCTGAAGCTGGTGGAGCCGCCCTGAATGCTGACGCCGTTGTAGGCCGCCAAGGTGTGGAAAGTGGGCACGTCCAGGGTGCCGCGCTCACGCCGCAAACCGCCGGACACGGACAATGATTGCCATGGCCAGTACTCGGCCTGCAGGAACGGAGCCCAACCGGTGTAGGTGCTGTCTGGTACCCAGTTGCGCCCGCTGTGGGTCAGTTGCTGGAATGTGGTGTCACGGTAGCTGTCGACACCCACCAGCGCGGTCAGCGTGTCGTCAAGCAAGCCGCGGCGCGACCATGACAGCCGCGCGCCGTTCTTGGTTGACACGTTTTGCGACTGGTCAAAGAAATTCGGACCGTAGGCCGGGTCCTGAAAGTTGGCGAAGATGCCGCCACCGAACAATTCCCGGTTTTTCTGGTGAAACAACTGGGCGCGCAGTTCGCCGTCGGCAAGGTTCGGATCGCGGTAGTCGAGGCTGCTGGTGAAGACGCGGTTGCGCGGTGCGTCACCAGGCTGCTTGCCGCGCATCGAGGTGGTGGGAAGGTTGTCGTCGCGATCGCCGGGGACGGCGGTGTAGTCGCCGTTGCCTTGAAGGTCGAAGCGGTTCACGGTCAGCTGCAGCCGGCGCGCGCCAGCGAAGGTGTAACCGAATTTCGCGAACAGGTCGGAGTTCTTCGAATCCATCACGTCGCCCTGGGTGCCGTCCACTCCGATCCACCGCCCCTTCGCGTCCGAGTACATGCCCCGCTTGCGCCACGAAACACCGGTGACCATGTCGAACGCACCGCTGCGCGCGCCCAGCAGATACGTCGCCCCGTAACCCACGCCTTTGCTGCCGCGTGTCGGCGCGCTGGTGTTGAGAGTCACTTCCTGGCGCACGCCATCGTGCTTGGGCGCCTGCTTGGTGATGATGTTGATGATGCCGCCGGAGGCACCCAGGCCCTGCATCGAGTTGGAGCCTTCGACCACTTCGATCCGCTCGATCATCGCCGGGTCAATGGTGTAGGCGTCGCGCGAACCGTTGCGCAACGGACTGGACTGCGGCACGCCGTCGATCATGTACAGCGGGTTGCGCCCGCGCAGGGTCTGTCCGCGCGAACTGAGTTTTTGCGTGGACGGCGCGAACGACGGCACCAGGTTGCCGACCACGTCGGACAGGTCGCTGGTGATCGCCAATTGCTGGCGCAGGTCCTCGCTGGTGATCACCGTGATCGTCGTCGGAAGCGCGCCTTTGCCCTGCGGCATCCGCAACGTACTCTCGGAAACCTCGACGCGTTTGAGCTCTACCGCATCGGTCGGCTGGGGGACACTCGGCGTGGTGGCATGTACGGTCCCGACAAGGACCAGCGCGACGGCCAACGGCAGTCGGCGGGCGGAAAACGACATGTAGGGCTCCTGTGAAGGAGCGCATCTTAATGAAAATGATTATCAATCACAATATGAACACGGTTCGGTTCAGCACAGCGTTGTTGCCCCGATCCCGGCGAAGCGCGTCATGGGTAACGTCACCGATTGACACGCCGGCATCAGGCTGGGCTCAGGATGGCGCGTTCGTGCCCGCTCAGCGGCCCATGGGCCGCTGAGCCAATGACTGGCAGTATCAAACACGTCCGAGCTGTCGCCGAACGTTTCGGCGATCCGTGCTTCGTCGCCAGCCTGGAAAATGCCGCGCCCGCGCCCGGTCGCCGTTACAACGTCCCGCGCAAGGTCAGGCCGTAGGTACGCGGTGCGCCGAGGAAGCCGTTGATGGAGCCGGTCTGGATCGGCGCGTCGAAGCCAACCTGCACGTAGGTCTTGTTGGTCAGGTTGTTGCCCCACAGCTCCACCGACCAGTGCTTGTTGATGTCGCCAAGCGTGAGCCGCGCGTTGACCAGGGTGAAAGCCGGCTGCACCTTGAACGGGTTGAGGTCTGAACCGGTGTTGTACGCGGTGGTGTGCTTGGCTCCGACATTGAATCGGCCCATCAGGTAGGAGTTGAAATCCCACTGATAGGTGATGCCGCCGGTGAGCGCCCACTTCGGCGCAAAGCTGACGGTGTTGCCTGGCAGCAGTGCCAGCGCGACATCGGGCAATGCGTCGTCGCCGTACTTGGCGTCGGTGTAGGTCGCGCCCGCCTGCAGCGACAGACCGGTCATGCGCGTCTGCCATAGCAGGTCGGCGTCCACGCCCTTGGTGGTCAGTTCGGGAATCGCGCGCACCACGTAGCTGGTACCGATGAAACTGTTGAGCTGGAAGTTGCTGTACTTGGCGTGGAACAGCGCCGCGTTCAGGAGCAGGTTGCCGCCTTGCCAACTGGTCTTGCTGCCCAGTTCGTAGCTGTCGACGAATTCGCCGGGGAAGGAGGTGTCGGTGACCGGCGTGATGCCGGCCGGGCCGTCGCTCAGCCCGTTGCCGGACTGCACGCGGTCGAGGTTGAATCCGCCGGCCTTGTAGCCGCGCGCGCCCGAGGCGTAGGCCATGACGTTGGGGTTGAAGCGGTAGGCGGCCTTGAGCGTGCCCGACCATTCGTTCTCGGTCAGGTCCTGCTGCGTGTTGCGGCCGTTGAACTGCACGTTGGTCCACGGCAGGCACATGTAGCCGATGACCGTGGGCACGATACCGGCCAGGTATGGCGCCGGCACGCCGCGTGCAGCCAGTGCACCGGCAACCCGGGCCGGGCTGGTCAGCGCGGCGGCGCAGCCGACGTTGCCATTGGGACTGGTGTAGGCCGAGTCCAGATCCTTCTGCCCGTGCGTGTAACGTGCGCCGCCGGTGAGGGCCAAGGCATCGGTGACGTGGAAGGTGGCGTTGCCGAACATGGCCGTGCTCTTGGCGTCCTGCTTCCAGTAGTCGCGGGTGCCAGTGCCGACGAATGACGTGCCGTACGGCCGGCCGCTGGCCTGCGACAGGAAGGTCGCCGCCCCGGCGGTGTTGACCAGGCCGGCCGGGAACGATCCGGCGATGCTGTTGAGTACGGCTGTGGACAGGTACGGCTCGTAGGCTGGCCCGATCGAGAACGAGTCATGCCGGGTCAGCTTCTCGTTGTCGTGGTAGACGCCGACCATCCAGTCCAGGCGGTCGGCGGTGCCGGCCAGGCGCAATTCCTGGGTGAAAGTCTTGAAGCGGAACGCATTGTCGTCCGGACCATATTGCCGATACAGGATGTCGGCACCGGTGAAGTCCAGGTCCGCGCCGCCGATGGCATGCCAGTCGCGCAGGCTGGTGATGGATGTCAGCGTGGCGTTGCCCAGCCACGGCGTGACCCAGTTGGCTTCCGCCGACAGGCCCTTGTCGGTGATCTGCTGGGTGGTCGGGCGGTTGCCGTAGGCCAAACGGCGCGATGCATCCGCCGCGCCGATCACGCCGTTGCCGCCCGACAGCGCGTTGACGATGGCGGCCGTCGGTCCGCGTACCAGGGTCACGCCGACGCAGCAGTTTTCATTGCGCTGGGTGTAGTCACCAATGAAATTGATGTCCAGGTTGTTGCTCGGCGTGACCAACAGCTGGGCGCGAACGGAGTGGAAATTCTGGTCGCCATCGCGCTTTTCCGTGCGCGGACCAACGCCGGTGTTGACGTCGTTGAAGCCGTCGCGCTGGCGATCAGCGGCGTAGATGCGAAACGCCACGTACTCGCTCAGCGCGTTGCTGTAGCCAGCTGCCACGCCCACGGCGCCATAGTTGCCGACGGTGAACTCGGCCGAGCCTTCCTCGTCGAACGAGGGACGGCGCGTGGTGACGTTGATCAGGCCGGCGGAGGTGTTCTTGCCGAACACCGTGCCTTGCGGTCCCTTGAGCACCTCGATCTGCTCGATCTCGCCCAGATCGCCAAACGCCACGCCGTTTCGGGCGCGGGCCACGCCGTCGATCACCACCCCGACCGACGACTCCAGCCCCGGGTTGTCGCCCACCGTGCCGATGCCGCGGATGCGCGCGGTGGTCTGCGTCTCTGAGGTGGTGCTGGTGACGTTGAGCGCCGGCACCAGCACCTGCACGTCCTTGATGTCGTGCACACCGGTATCGCGCAGCAGTTGCTCGGGCAGCGTCGCCAGGGTCACCGGCACGTCCTGCAGCAACTCCTCGCGCTTTTGCGCGCGCACGGTGATCTCGCTCAGGGTGGTGGGCTTTTTCACCGTGTCGCTGGTATCGGCAGTCGATGGCGCAGTGCCGCTTCCGGCTTCCTGGGCGAGGGCGCCACTGACCGGAAACAGTGCCAAGGCAGCGAGGATGGACCAGGTGAGCGTCTGCAGGCGGTGGTCACGAATGTTCATGAAGTGCTCCTTGGTGGGGCTGGCGATGGATGTTCGGCACGGCAATCCCTGCGCACACGGGCGCTGGGATGCTGGTCGGGATGGGGTGCGCGGGTGGCGGGACCGACAGTCAAAATGCATGCAGGGGACTCTGTGGCGTCTGCCGCGGGTTCGGTGCTGGGCGGCTGCCATTCAAGCGCAGGTGAGGTGCAACGACGGCTGATGATGGACCGGCGCAAGTTCTTGCTGTCAGCCATCGTACCCAGCGCGCAAATGTAAAGCAATGCAAGAAAAATCAGCAAGTTCCGCCCGCAACCGGGGATATTGGCCGAAGTCCGGCGGGTGGTTCACACGCCGGCCCGGGGCGCGGGCAACAACGGCTCGGGCGGCATCACGCGGACGTGCCGGTGCTTGAACAACAGCGCGAAGGCGACCGCCACCACCAGCGAATAGGCGGCAAAGCTCAGCCAGATGCCGTGCCAGTCCTTGACTCCGGCGTGGGTGAAATAGCGGTCGATGACGATGCCGCTGACCAGGCTGCCGAGGATGGCACCCACGCCGTTGGTCATCAGCATGAACAGCCCCTGCGCACTGGCGCGGATCGCCGGGTCGCTCTGCTCCTCCACGAACAGGGAGCCGGAGATGTTGAAGAAGTCAAAAGCCATGCCGTAGACGATGCACGACAGCACGATCATCCACAGGCCCGGGCCCGGATCGGCATAAGCGAACAGGCCGAAGCGCAGCACCCACGCCACCATGCTGATCAACATCACCGTCTTGATGCCAAAGCGCTTGAAGAAGAACGGTATGGCCAGGATGAACAGCGTTTCGGACACCTGCGAGATCGACATGATGATCGCCGGGTAGCGCACGGCCAGCAGGCCCTTGTAGGCATCGATGTTGGCAAAATCGTGCAGGAACGTATCGCCGTAGGCATTGGTCAGTTGCAGCGCCGCGCCCAGCAACATGGCGAACAGGAAGAACACCGCCATCTTGGTGTTGCGGAACAGGGCGAACGCGGTCAGCCCGAAGGTGTCCAGCCACGAGTTATGCAGCTTGCCGCGCAGCCGCGGCGGGCAAGCTGGCAGCGTGAACGCGTACAACCCCAGCAGCAGCGACGCGCCGGCTGCGACATGGAATTGCGCGCCGGAGGTTTCCAGGTGCAGCAGGCTGACCATCCACATCGCGGCGATGAAACCCACCGTACCCCACACGCGAATGGGCGGAAACACCAGCACCACGTCGGCGCCATCGGTCTTCAAAGCGTTGTATGCCACCGTGATCGCCAGGGCGATGGTGGGCATGTAACACATCATGTTGAGCAACATCACCCAGAACAGCGTGTTCGGATCATCGATGCCGGGAATGATCAGCAGCATCACCGCGCCACCGATGTGCAGCGCGCCGTAAAGTTTTTCGGCGTTGATCCACTTGTCGGCAACCACGCCCATCAATGTGGGCATGAACAGCGAGGCGATGCCCATGGTGGAGAAGATCGCGCCGAACTGCGCGCCAGACCAATGCCGATACTGGAACCAGTACGCGCCAATGGTGATCAGCCACGCCCCCCAGATGAAGAATTGCAGGAAGTTCATGGCGATCAGGCGCAGCTTGAGGCTCATCGGCAGATTTCCGGCATGTGCATGTTCCCCTGACAGGCCGGATCAATCCGCGGGCCATCACCTGCCGAGCAGGTTAGAGGAAGCAGTCATCCGCGGGCAAGCTGCACGCACAGGTGGCGGCGTCCGCGTTGTGCACGTGGCGTCACTGCGATGTGGAGCAGTGGAAAAGCCGGGCGCGAGGCGGTTCGGTCAGTCGCGCAGCGCGGCGGCAACTCGCTCGCGCAGCACCGGCAACAGCTCGGCCTCAAACCACAGGTTGTGCATCACCCATGGCCGGTTGCGCGGGCTCGGGTGCGGCAGCGGCAACTTGCCTTGTGGCAGGTAGTCACGCCACGCCCGCACCGAGTCGGTGAGCTTGGTGCCGCGGGGTATGCCAAGCATGCCCATCTGCGCGTACTGGCCGATAAGCAGGGTAAGTTGCACGTTCTTCAGCAACGGCAGCAGACGCGGGTGCCAAGTCCGGGCGCATTCCGGTCGCGGCGGCAGGTCGCCCCCATGCATGCTGCCGGGGTAGCAGAAACCCATCGGCACGAGCGCGACGCGGCTGGCGTCATAGAACGTGTCGCGGTCGATGCCCATCCATTCGCGCAGGCGCTCGCCGCTGACGTCGTCGAACGGCACCCCGCTCATGTGCACCTTGCGCCCGGGCGCCTGGCTGACCACCAGCAGTCGCGCGGTCGATGACGCCTGCAGTACCGGCCGTGGACCGAGGGTCAACTGCGCGGCACAGATCTGGCATGCGCGTATTTCCGTCAGCAACCGGTCCAGGGCGCGCGCCACGATGGCCGCCTCAGGCCTTGAGCAGTTCCGGCGTGGCCTGCGCGCCGATGGCCTCGACCATGCCCTTGGCCACGTTGAGATTGCCGGCAATGATGTTGCCGCTGGCAGGAATGCCGTCGCGCCCGGCGAAGTCGCAGTAGCGGCCGCCGGCTTCGTGCACCAGCAGCACGCCGGCGGCCAGGTCCCACGGCTTCAGGCCAATTTCGAAAAAGCCGTCAAAGCGACCGGCGGCGGTGTAGGCCAGGTCCAGCGCGGCCGAGCCGGAGCGGCGGATGTCCTCGGCCTGACTCAGGATCGCCCGGGTCATGTCCAGTTGCGGTCCAAGGTGCGCGCGCTGGCGGAACGGAAAACCGGTGGCGATCATCGCGCCGCCCAGGTTCTCGCGTTTGGACACGCGCATGCGCCGGTCGTTGATGAAAGCGCCGTCGCCCTTGCTGGCGGTGAACAACTCGTCGCGCAGTGGATCGAACACCACCGCGTGGATCGGCACGCCCTTGTCCAGCAGCGCAATTGACACGCTGAAGTGCGGGATCCTGCGCAGATAGTTGTGCGTGCCGTCGAGCGGGTCGATCACCCAGGTCAGCGGACCCTTTCCGGTGGCGCCGCTTTCTTCGGCGAGGATGGCGTGGTCAGGGTAGGCGCGCCGCAGTTCCTTGACGATCTCGGCCTCGGCCAGGCGATCGACCTCGGACACGAAATCAAGCTGCTGCTTCTCGACGACATGCAGCCCCTCGATGCGGTTCATGTAGCGCAGGATGATGTTGCCTGCGGAACGCGCGGCGCGCGCCGCAATCGTGACGTGAGGTCTGGGCATGGCTTCGACTGGATAAAGAGCGGTTCGCGGCCTGTGATTCTAGCAGAGGCCGGACACGCGTCGGCCCGACCCGTGGGCGCTTCCATTATCCTTGACGACCCTTGTTCGCCGCTGATTGCCCATGCCCACTGACCCGGATCTCGCCGCGCGCATGCGCTTCGTGCTGGTGCGCACGTCCCACCCGGGCAACATCGGCAGCGCCGCGCGCGCGATTCGCACCATGGGTTTCACGCGCATGGAGCTGGTCCTGCCAGCGCACTTCCCCGACCCGCAGGCGACCGCGCTGGCAGCCGGTGCCGATGCGGTGCTGGCCGACGCCGGCGTGCATGCGGACATGATCGCGGCGTTGGCCGGCAGCAGCCTGGCGCTGGGGCTGTCGGCGCGCCGGCGCGGCGTGCACCTGCCGGAATGGTCGCCCCGCGAGGCTGCGCAGCGCGTGCTCGATGCCGCCGCGCGTGGCCAGCAGGTGGCGCTGGTGTTTGGCAACGAGCGCACCGGATTGGAAAACGAGGAACTTGCGCATTGCCACGGCATGGTGCGCATTCCCAGCGTGGACGACTTCAGCTCGCTCAACCTGTCGCAGGCGGTGCAGGTGATGGCCTACGAATTGCGCCTGGCCCTGCTCGGCGACGCGCCCGCCGTGGCGCCGGATACCGGTGAGCCGCCGGCCGATGCGGTGCAGATGGAGCGCTTCTTTGCGCACCTGGAACAGACGCTGGAAGACATCGACTTCCACAAGGGCCGGACCGCAACCACCATCCTGCTGCGCCTGCACAAGCTGTTCCAGCGCGCGCAGATGG
>JBDTIE010000062.1:0-2913 GCA_039936515.1 Rhodanobacter sp.
GATCACGACGCGCGCGACGGTCATCACGCCGTCGCGCAGTCCCGACGCGATGGCGTCTTCGCGCAGCAAGAACACCTCCGCCTTGGGTGCGCGCTCGTCCGCCGTCAGTTGCTTGCGCTGTGCATCAACCAGCGGTTCCAGCACCGACGCCAGCGCTTCCGCCTCGGCGCCACCACCGCCCACAAGCAACACCACATCCACGGCAACGTGCTGTCCCTGCCAATAGTGCTGCGCGAGCAACAGCTCATTGACCACCTGCGGCATGCCGTCGCCGTCGATGCGCAGCAGCGCGATCGGGCGGTCGCCGGAGATACCCGCGGCCCACAAGGTGGGAGCGCCGCCTCGGCCCAGGACAAGGACGTCCGCCGCCGCGCGCTGTGCGGGATCGATGCTGATCAGTGCGCTCATCCACTGCGCGAAGCGCGCCGCCAGCGCTGCATCAATGTGCAGCCGCTGCAACACATCCTCTTCCCGTTGCGCGGCGGCGGCAAACAGTGCGTCGCCGGCATCGCCATCGCGCAATTGCCCTGCCAGTTCCAGCGCGCCGTCCCGGCTGTCGGCCACGCGCGTCCACAGCAGCAAGGTGATGCTCTCGCGCGGACCCAGGGTGAAACGCTGGCGCAGGCTGAATACCGGATCCAGCACGCAGCCGACCGTACCCGACAGTTTGGCCTCCGGCTGCATCGCCAGCGCATCGCGCACGGTGCGCCCGCGACCGAGCCAGCGCGCGCGATCGGTCTCGTAACTGCAGCCGCCATCGACCGGCCGACCCTGCACCTGCAGCGCCTGTGCCGCCCACACCGACGGCTCGTGCGTGTCGCGCTTGCGGCGCGTGGCCAGCAGCAGGGCGTGGGTCGGGTCCCACTGCGTCTGCACGAACAGCTTGGAGAACGCCGGGTGCGCGTCATCGGCCGCGGCCGGACCCAGTACCAGCTCGGCATAGGAGGTGACCGACAGCGTGCGCATGCGATCGCCGTGGTTGCTCACCGTGAGCCGGCGCAGTTCAACGTCGGCGTCTGCCGCCACGGCGATATCGAGCATCGTATGCACGCTGTGGTGTCGACGGCTGAAGCTGGCGCGGCCGGCCGCGAACGTCACCGCGTCATCGGGCGCGCTGGTGCCCAACGGCTGGCACGTGGCCGACCAGACCACGCCGCTGTCCTCGTCGCGCAGCAGCAGGTAGCTGCCCCAAGGCTCGGTGGTGGGATCCTCGCGCCAGCGCGTCACCGCCTGCGAACGCCAGCGACTGAAGCCGCTGCCGCTGGCATGCAACATGACGGTGTAGTTGCCGTTGGACAACAGGCAGCGCGATGTGTCGCGGGACGAGAAAGACATGGCGGTCCCTTCAAGGGTCAAACCCACACCATGCGCCAGCCTGCGGCACGGGCGCGTAAAGGCCGCGTCATGGACCTGCGCTTCACCGCCGCCGAGTACGATGGCTGAAGCCAGGACGCCCACGCAAACCAGGGAACCGACACCGCGTTGTCCGGCTCCAACGTGCAGCTCCTGTTTTCACGCGACAGTCGATTCAGCGCAAGGTGGATATCTCTTGAGCAACCCGCAGCAAGCCGAACCGCCTCCGCAGACGGCAACCAACGCGCCCACTCCCAGCGACGAGGCATGGCTCGAGGCTCTGGCGCACGCTGCGTTCGACTACTTTCCGGCGTGCAGCAATCCGCACAATGGGCTGGTTGCGGACAACTCCCGCGCGGGCGCGCCAGCGAGCATCGCCGTGGTGGGCTTTGCGCTTTCGGCCTACCCCATCGCCGTCGAGCACGGCTGGATCGAGCGCGCACACGCGGTTCAGTGGTGCCTGGCGGCGCTGCGCTTTTTCCGCGACAGCGACCAGAGCGGCGGCCCGGAATCGACCGGATACCAAGGCTTCTACTTTCACTTCCTGGACATGGACAGCGGCGTGCGCGTGTGGAAGTGCGAGTTGTCGATGATCGACACCGCGCTGCTGATCGCCGGCGCGCTCACCGCGGCGGCTTATTTCACCGCCGATGGCGATGACGAGGTCGAGCTGCGTGCCGTGGCCGACCATCTTTACCGGCGCATCAACTGGCGCTGGGCGCAGGATGACGGCAACACCATCCGCCAGGGCTGGAAGCCCGAATGCGGCTTCCTGCATTACGGCTGGGAGGGCTACAGCGAGGCGATCATCCTGTACGTGCTGGCATTGGGTTCGCCCACCCATCCGATCAGCTCGGACTGCTACCAGTCATGGACCGCCACCTACCAGTGGGAGAACCTTTACGGCCACGACTACCTCTACGCCGGCCCGCTGTTCGTGCACCATTTCTCGCACGCGTGGATCGACTTTCGCGAAATCCGCGACCCGTTCATGCGCGAGAAGCGCTCGGACTATTTCGAGAACAGCATGCGCGCAGTATTGATCCAGCGTGAATACACGCGGCTCAACCCGCATGGGTTCGTCGGCTACGACCACGATGCCTGGGGCCTGTCCGCCTGCGACGGGCCCAGCGACGAGTTGCCGGACGTGAGCAACGAGGAGCGTCACCTGTTCGGCTACGCCGCGCGCGGCGTACCCTATGGCCCGGACGATGGCACGTTGTGTGTCCCGTCCATCCTTTCATCGTTGCCGT
This sequence comes from Rhodanobacter sp., assembly GCA_039936515.1. Lineage (GTDB taxonomy): Bacteria > Pseudomonadota > Gammaproteobacteria > Xanthomonadales > Rhodanobacteraceae > Rhodanobacter. The sequence continues at coordinate 2,607 of JBDTIE010000062.1, forward strand.
TCGCGCCGAAGCTGACGCTGGACGCCATGCGCGTGATGCTGCGCTGCTACCCGAACGTGCTCAGCGAAGGTCGTCTGTCCAGCGCGGTCAATCCGTCGCTGCGCGATGCGGACGGCCATGCCTGGGTTTCCGCCGGGCATTACGGACTGGACCAGGGCATCGAGTTGATGATGATCGAGAACCATCGCAGCGGCCTGCCATGGCGCCTGATGCGCGGTTGCGGGTATATCCGCCGCGGCTTGCAAGGCGCGGATTTCCGCGGCGGCTGGTTGCTGCGCGACGGCTCGATGCAGGTCGCGCCATGACC
>JBDTIE010000063.1:0-8716 GCA_039936515.1 Rhodanobacter sp.
GCCAGCAACGCCCGGGCTGCGACAGGGACCAACGATGGTTGACTGTTCATCAAGAGTGTTCCTGAGCTGAGGGAATGTAGACGTTGCTGCATCTGATGCACGATATTAAAGTCGCTCAGTGATTCAAGAAAGATGCTGTTTCGCTTAACACTGTCAACCAGATAGAGACAATGAGCCAACTCGAAGACATGCGCATCTTTGCCGAGACCGTGGATGCGCAAAGCTTTACCGCCGCGGCGGAGCGGTTGGGTCTGTCCAAGCAGTTCGTCAGCAAGCGCATCGCGGCGCTGGAGAAACGGCTGGGTGCGAGATTGCTGGTGCGTTCCACGCGGCGCCTGCGCATTACCGACCTTGGACTGGCATATCACGAGCGTGCGCAACGCATCCTGCAGGAGGTGGATGCCGCCGAGCAGATGGTCACCAGCCAAACCGCCGCACCCCGGGGCGTGCTGCGGCTGAGCGCACCGATGACATTTGCCACCATGCACCTGAGCGCGCTGATACCGGCTTTCATGCAACGCTACCCGGAGGTGTTGGTGGAGCTTGAGCTCAACGACCGCACCGTGGATCTGATCGGCGAGGGTTACGACATGGCCGTGCGCATCGGCATACTGGCCGACTCCAGCCTGATCGCGCGCCGGATCACCAGCGTGCAATTGATCACCTGTGCCAGTCCCGACTACCTGCGCCGACATGGCATACCGACAGCGCCGGAACAACTCCCTGCGCACGACTGCCTGATCTACGGGCATACCCGTCAAGGCGAGTGGACGTTTCGTGGCGCAGGACGCACACGCAAGATTTCGGTGAGCGGGCCGATGCGTTGCAACAATGGCGAGATGCTGCGCGACGCGGCGATCGCCGGTCTGGGTCTCGTCATCCTGCCCGACTTCATCGTCGCCAATGCGTTGGTGGATGGCCGACTGGTAGAGGTGCTGGAAGCGTTCCGTCCCGCAAGCTTCACCGTCCATGCGGTATACCCGCAGCATCGAGAGTCGTCGTTGCTGGTGCGCGCCTTCACTGATTTTCTGGTCGAGCGCTTAGGTGATGCCGGTGGGTGATCGCCGGATGCAGCCCCATACGCACAGGAGTACCCGGATGACTGTCAGCGCAAAGCCAAACCACTGGCCCAAACTGCCAGCCCTGGTCGATTGGCAAAAGACTGCCGATACCGTGCATATGTGGCTGCAGATGGCCGGCAAGATCCGCCTGGAACTGGGACCGTGGATCAATCATTCCTGGGGTAACGCGCTGTATGTGACGGCACGCGGGCTGACCACCTCGCCCATGCCTTGTCAAGGCCGAAACTTCGCGATCGATTTTGATTTCGTGAATCACGCGCTCGCCGTGCGCACCTCCGATGGACAGGAGCGCAGTTTCGAGCTGCGCCCCATGTCGGTAGCGGCTTTCTACCGTCAGCTGATGGACACCTTGGGTGAACTGCACATCAAGGTCGACATCTTCACGCGCCCGGTCGAGATCGAAGTGGCCAGGCCGTTTGAAAGCAACACGACGGACGCCAGCTACGATGCCGACGCGATGCACCGTTTCTGGCAGGCGCTGGTGCAGGCCGATCGCGTGCTCACCGCGTTTCGCGCCCGCTATCTGGGCAAGAGCAGCCCGGTGCATCTTTTCTGGGGCTCGTTCGATCTGGCCGTGACGCGCTTTTCTGGTCGCACAGCGCCAACCCATCCCGGCGGTGTACCCAACTGCCCGGATTGGGTCATGCAGGAGGCGTATTCGCACGAGATTTCCAGCGCCGGTTTCTGGGCCGGGGCCGGCCTTGGCCAAGCGGCTTTCTACGCTTATGCCTACCCGACGCCGGACGGCTTCGCCGAATATCCGGTCCAGCCGGCGGCGGCCTGTTATCACAAGGGTTTGGGCGAATTCATATTGCCCTACGAGGCCGTGCGCACCGCCGATGTACCAGATGAAGCGCTGTTGGCTTTTTTGCAGAGTACCTACGAGGCCGCAGCGCAGACCGGTCACTGGGATCGCGCTGCACTGGACTATCCCGCCGGCCACATCGCCAATCCGCGCGTCGCCTTGAGTTGAAACCGGTCCGGGCGGCCAAAGCCGGGGCGCTTGTCCGTCGCCGCCGGGGCGTTCTCGCCCGAGGCCAAGGCCAAGGCAGAGTGCGCAGATCCAGCTGCAAGTAGGTGCCGCCAACTTACCTTGTTGGACCTGGGCGCTGATCAGCTAGTAGCTTGTGCGCATTGCCATGGTTGCTCGGACCGGAGCCTCGCTTGAATTGCGTCGGGGGGCAGCGGGTGTGCGTACAGATAGCCCTGGGCTTCGGTGCAACCGGTCTGCAGCAGGAAGTCGCGCTCGACCTCGGTTTCGACGCCCTCGGCGATGGTGACCAAACCAAGGCTCTTTGCCATCGCCACGACTGCGCGCGTGATCACCGCATTGTTGGCGTCCACCGGCAGCCCGGTGATGAACGATCGGTCGATCTTCAGATACGCGACCGCGGGCAACTTCAGGTACGCCATCGACGCATACCCGGTACCAAAATCATCGATGGAAATGCCAATACCCGATACCTCCAGTTCGCGCAGTGTCCGGTCCGTATCCTTGCCCAATCGCAGTATCGCGCCCTCGGTGATCTCAAGCACCAAACGCTGCGGCGCCACGGCGTTCTCCTGCAACGCGGCATAGACGGTCTCGACGAAACCGGCGTGGCCAAACCAGCAGGCTGACACGTTCAGTGACACGCGAAACGGACGCACGCCAGCCTGGTTCCAGCTGTTGATTTGCGTGCACACGGTGCGCATCACCCATTCGTCGATATGTCGAATCAGGCCCATCTCTTCGGCAAGGGAAATGAACGCGTCGGGCATCATCAGGCCGCGCGTGGGATGCTGCCAGCGCAACAGCGCCTCGACGGCGTTGATGCGCCCGGAGCGCATGTCGACGATCGGTTGATACAGCAGACGAAACTCGCCGCGTGCCAATGCGCCACGCAATTCGGTGACCAGCAACCTGCGGCCGCTGGCTTCTGCCTGTACCGCGCGGGTGTAGAAGCGCCAGGCGTTGCGCTCCTCGGTCTTGGCCACGTACATCGCAGCGTCGGCGTCGCCAACCAGGTCGGTGAGCTCATCGCCATCAGGCGGTGACACGGCGATGCCGATACTCGCGGTCAAGGCAATCTCGTAGGTATCGATTTCGAACGGTTCCGCCAGTGCCGAACACAAGCGCTGCGCCAGCGACCCCACGTCTTCATTTCGCGCCAGTTGCCGCACCAGCACGATGAACTCGTCGCCGCCTATGCGGCCGGCCACATCGCGTTCGCGCAACTGACCCAGGATGCGCTTGCTCACGTGTCCGAGCAGGCGATCACCGATGGCATGGCCATAGCTGTCGTTGACGGCCTTGAAACGGTCCAGGTCGATGAACAACACGGCAACGCTGGTCTGGTTGCTCCTCGCGCGCTGCACTGCCGCTTCGCACAGGCGTTCGAATTCACCGCGGTTGACCAATCCCGTCAGTGCGTCGTGCGCAGCGATGTGCTCAAGTCGCCGGCGGCTTGCCTCCGCGGCGGAGACGTCGTGGACGATGGCCTGACGGATCATGCGTCCGTCAAGCGCAATGAGGTGGCTCTGGATTTCGACCGAGCGCGTGCTTCCGTCGTAGTCACGCAGGTCTTTGTCGCTCCAGGGCTTTCCCTGATGGACGCCACGCTTGAACAGGCTGGCGAATTCATTTCCACGCAGCGCACGCGGATCGCACCCGGTCCAGGCGCCCGCTGCAGGGTTGGCGTCGATGATGCGGCCGCTGGCTTCGTCAACCATCACGATAGCGTCGGCCGTGCCGTCGAACAGGCGACGGTAGCGCTCCTGGTCGCCGCGTATGCGCGTAAGTACCCGCCGCGCCATCCCGCCCCAAATCAGCAATGCCGCGACAACGAAAAACGCGATGGCGGCGGACACCGCGCGCGCGAACACCACCGAAGCGGTGGCAATGATTTGCGAAAACCGATTGGTCGTCTGCTGCACCGACGCGTTGATGGCGCTGATGCGACGCAGCTGACTTGCAGTTTCCGCCTCGTCGATGTCGCCAGCGGCATAGTTGCTGTGGAGTTTTGCGGCAATCTGGCCGAGTTCGGCGATGGATGCGTCGGCCGAGCGCCACTCCTTCAGCGCCGCCTTCATGTACGGTGCGCGCGCAGAATGGCTGAACAGGAAAACGATGTGGGGTACCGCAACGGGCAGCATGTATGCCTTGTGTAGATCGCTGACAACCTCAGCGTAGTCAAAGTGGCCGGACAACACCTTGTCGCGTGCGGAGTTGTAGGCAGTTATGACCTCGTAATTGCGCAAGAAATCGGCATAGGCCACCTCATCGCCGCTGCTGGCATAGGCGAACAGGTCGAAGGTTGCGCGATTCTGGGCTTTTGACCACATGCTTTCACCGTTGAGCACGCCGGCAATGGCGATCTGCCCCTGCATTGCCGCCCAGGTGAAAAAGAAAATCACCGCCACAATGGCGACCAGCGCGTAGCCGAGTGGCAACAGACGCCTGAGCATCGGGTTCGGAGCGAACTGTCGCGAGTTCAAACGCCGTCTCGAGGTGATCGCGCAAACGGCGCATTACCCAATATCGAGCATTTTGTGTGCCAGACGTGGCTGGATTGCGTGACGGTGGTCACACGGTTGCGTCGGTTGGGCGATTTTCACAGATGATCATTGCCTCGGGGGGCAGCATCCGACCCCGTGCGTCAAGTTGCGACGCCTGCTGCGTTGGCCGGCTTCCCATCGACGACAAGCGCGCCCGGAGTAGCACACGAATGGATCAAGGATGCGCTGTCCGTGTCTGCCTGCGGCTGACGAGTGACGCTTCACGCCCCGGAGCCAACACTCAATCGGCGAAGTCAGGCTCGAAAAAACTCCACTTCACATCGACGAATTCCGCCTTCATCGCCGCCTCAACGGTGTTGATTGCCTCGATCAGGCGCCGGTTGTCCGCTGTCGGGTGCATGCGCGCCTTGACCGAGACCATCACGTCCGGCCCCATCTGCAGGGTGATGAGGTTGAGCACGTCGTCCACTTCGGGACGGCCCTGCAGGAACGCCATCAGCTCATCGCGACGGCGTGGCTCCACGCCCTGGCCAATAAGCAGTGCCTTGACCTCCACGGCGACCAGCACGGCGACGATGATCAACAGCACGCCGATAGCGATGGTGCCGGCGGCGTCGAAAATCAGGTTGCCGGTGAGCATGGTTGCACCCACCGCCAATGTCGCCAGGCTCAGGCCGATCAGTGCAGCCAGGTCTTCACCGAAGATCACCAGCAGTTCGCTGGAGCGCGTTTCGCGAAACCAGGTCCACAGGTTATGGTCGCCGCGCGATTTGTTGACCTCGTGCAGACAGCCACGCAGCGAGAGGCCTTCCACCACGATGCCGAACACCAGCACGCCGACCGCCAGCCACGGCCAGCGCAGCGGCTCGGCGTGGGTAAGCTTGTGCACGCCCTCGTAGATCGAAAACATGCCGCCGACGCTGAACAGCAGGATCGCGACCAGGAACGACCAGAAGTACAGCGCGCGGCCCCAGCCCAACGGATATTCGTCCGATGGTGGTCGCTTGGCCTGGCGAATGCCAAGCAGCAACAGGCCCTGGTTGCCGCAATCAGCCAGCGAATGCACCGCTTCGGCCATCATCGCGCCCGAGCCGGTGACCAGCGCGGCGCCAAGCTTGGCGACAAAGATGGCGAAGTTGGCGCCCAGCGCGAGCAGGATGGCCTTCAGCGGATTGGCGGCGTGACCGGACATGCGTGTTCCCTATGGCAAAAGCGCGCCGCGCGCCACGTTGCCGGCCGCGGCGCACAGCAAAACCGGGTTGGTCAGCGGATGCCCACGCCCAGGCCCAGACCAAAGTGCACGTTGTTGCGGCCCTTGCCCATTTCCGCGACGGTCCACACGTGCGACTGGCTGACGTTGACCTGCGGAAACACGTAGTCGGCCTGGCCGACCTTGCCGGTGCGACTGCCGTTGAGCGTTCCGGCAACGGTAATCAAACCGCCCGCCGGATAGTCCAGCGGTTCGACGTAGCCGCTCATCTGCGCGATGAAGCGCCCGCTGCCAACGTCACTGGCCTTGGGTCGCTGCGAGCTGTCCAGCGCATAGGCCAACACCTCGATCTCGCTGTGATCGGCGAAGTTGCGCACCTGCACGATGCGGCCGCCCCATATCACTTGCGCGTTGGCAAAGCGTTCGGGCGATTGCGCCACCGACAGCGGCGTGGCCGTGGTGGCGGGACCGGCGGTCTTGTAGATCGGTGCCGGCGCACAGGCGCTGAGCGCCACAGCCAGAAGGCAGGAAAGCGGCAACAGCAATCGGGTGGTCATGTCGTGACTCCGGCAACGTGGCGGGGAACAGCTTGCCCCGACGCTAACGCGAACCGCGTCGGCGCGGCGTGTGTGGCGTTTGCACCGCGCCTGCCGCGCGCAGGTGCGCCAGGCGTGAGGGTGGCAGCGGACTGGGCTCCGGTGGCTCGGCGCCTTCCTGGCGCAGCCAGTCCAGCGTCCAGCGGGCGGGGCCTATGTGGCCGAGCAGGCCGGCCAGCGCGCGCAACGGTTCGCGCAGGACATCGTCCAGGTTCCACGGTGCATTGAGTATGACCATGCCCGCGCCATTGAGGCGCAGCGGCGTGTCGTCGGCGTGCAACAGGATCTCGGCACGCAACACGCGCTGCGCCGGACTGCGCTGAAGGCCGTGCAGGAACGGCTGCACTTGACTGCGCAGCTTGATCGGATACCACAGCGCGAAGATCCCGCTGGGCCAGCGTTGGAGGGCGGTCTTGAGCGCCGCGGCAACGATTTTGTATTCCGCCTCCTGCGCCTCGTAAGGCGGGTCGATCAGCACCAGGCCGCGCTTTTGCGCTGGCGGCAACAGTGCCTTGAGCGCAGCGTATCCGTCACGCTCGTGGACGTGCACCTGCCGGTTGCCGTGGAAAAGCTGGCGCAGTCGGGCCGCCTCGTCCGGATGCAGCTCGCAAAGCTGCGCACTGTCGCCTGGTCGCAACATGCGCGCCACCTGCAGCGGCGAACCAGGGTAGATCTTCAGACCGCTTTCATTGCCCGGCGCCTGGAGGATGCTCGCCCGCCAGCGTTGCAGCAGGGCGGGTACTTTCTCCGCCGGGTGCAATCGGGCAATGCCGTCCTTGTATTCGCCGGTCTTGCCCGCCTCAAACCCGTCCAGCGCGTAGCTGCCGCTGCCGGCGTGCGTATCGATGAAACAGAACGGCGTCGACTTGGCCTGCAGCGCCTCGATCAAGGCAAACAGCACCGTGTGTTTGAGGACATCGGCAAAGTTGCCGGCGTGGTAGGCGTGGCGGTAATTCATGGCATCGCAAACCGGTAGGACGCTCAGTATACGGATCATCCGCCAGCCGGCAGCGCCAGGATCAGCGGGTCAACCTGGCGCCGCGCAGGCCGGACGGCTACGTGCGTGGACGTCCTGTCATGCGTCTGCGCGCGACAAGACGCTTCAGGCTTCGACTTCGTCCTTGTACGCATCCACCGGAATGCAGGCGCACATGATGTGCTTGTCGCCGTAGATGTTGTCCACGCGCGCCACCGGTGACCAGTACTTCTGCAGCTTGAGGCTGGGCAGCGGAAAGGCCGCCAGCTCGCGCGGGTAGGCGTGCGTCCACTCGCTGGCCGAGACCATGGTGGCGGTGTGCGGGGCATTCTTCAGCGGGTTGTCCTCGCGGTCCATCGCGCCTTCCTCCACCGCCCGGATCTCCTCGCGGACCTGGATCATGGCGTCGATGAAACGATCCAGTTCGACCTTCGATTCACTCTCCGTCGGCTCGACCATCAGCGTGCCGGCAACCGGGAAGCTCAACGTCGGCGCATGGAAGCCGAAGTCGATCAGGCGCTTGGCCACGTCCTCGGCACCGATGCCGCTGCTGTCCTTGAGCGCGCGCAGGTCGAGGATGCACTCATGCGCGACCAGCCGGTTGCGGCCGGTGTACAGCGTGGGATAGTGCGGCGCCAGCCGCTTGGCGATGTAGTTGGCGTTGAGCAGGGCGACCTGGGTTGCCTTGCGCAGGCCCTGCTGGCCCATCAACGTGATGTACATCCAGGAGATGGGCAGGATCGAGGCGCTGCCGTAGGCGGCTGCGCTGACCATGCCAACAGGCTGGTCGGACGAAGGCGACTTGCCGGGCAGGAAGGGCGCCAGGTGCGCCTTGACCGCGCACGGACCGACGCCAGGGCCGCCGCCGCCGTGCGGGATGCAGAAGGTCTTGTGCAGGTTCAGGTGCGAGACGTCCGAGCCCCACTTTCCGGGCCGGGCCACGCCCACCAGCGCGTTCATGTTCGCGCCATCGGTGTACACCTGTCCGCCGTTGGCGTGAACGATGTTGCAGATGGCGACGATGTCCTCCTCGAACACGCCGTGGGTCGAGGGGTAGGTGATCATCAGTGCGGCAAGGCGGTCGGCGTACTTTTCCGCCTGCATGCGGATATCGTCGACGTCGACGTTGCCATTGATGTCGCAGCGCGTGACCACCACCGTCATGCCGCACATGTTGGCCGACGCCGGATTGGTTCCGTGCGCGGATTCCGGGATCAGGCACACGTCGCGATGGCCTTCGCCGCGTGAGCGGTGGTACGCGCGGATCGCAAGCAACCCTGCGTATTCGCCCTGCGCACCGGAATTGGGTTGCAGGCTGACCGCGTCGTAGCCGGTGATCTCGACCAGCATCGCT